>NZ_JARGEE010000353.1:0-9578 GCF_033794485.1 Streptomyces sp. MB09-02B | reverse complement strand
GACTACAAGAGCCCGATCGACTACGAACGCGAGTACGGGGCCGGCCTCACCGTGGAGCTGGCTGCATAGGAAGGACTCCACAGTTCGAGGGGATTGACACCGAGGTGTTCCCCACTGCCCGGCCGCAGAGGTGCTGGGTTCACAAAGCCCGCAACGTCACCAACTGCCTACCAAAGTCCGCCCAACCTGGCGCGACCAAGGCGATGCAGGAGTTCTACAACGCCGAGGACCGCACTCACGCCGAGCAGGCGATCGAGGCGTTCGCGAAGACCTACGGCGCAAAGTTCCCCAAAGCCGTCGCGAAGATCACCGACGACCGGGACGAACTCCTCGCGTTCTACGGCTTCACGGCCGAGCGCTGGATCCACCTGCGGACCACAAACCCGATTGAGTCGACGTTCTCCACGGTCAAACTCCGCGCCAAGGTCACCCGCGGCGCGGGCAGCCCGGCGGCCGCGCTCGCGATGGTGTTCAAACTGGTCGAGTCCGCTCAGGCGCGATGGCGCGCGATCACCGGAGCCCACCTGGTGTCCTTGGTCCGCGCCGGCGCCCTCTTCGAGAACGGCCACCTGGTCGAACGCACCGAGTCGACCGCCGCCTGACCTGGCTCGACAGATCGACAGAGATCGGCAACTGCGACCCGGTCACACGTGACTGGCCGTCACATGTGCTGCATCCACACGTTGGGCTCCACGTAGATGCCCTGATCGCTGTCCTTGTCGACGTGGAGCAGACTGAGGCCCTGCGGGATGACGTAGTCGCCCGGCTCCGGGAAGGCCATGCCCGTCCACTGCTCCCACTCGGAGACCGCGCCGGTCATCGTCTGCGAGGCCGGGGCAGCGGCGATGATGCGCGCGCCAAGACGTTGGTGGGTGCGGATCCACGGGTCGAGCGAAGTGCCGTCCGGGCGTGTCCATCCCATGAACGACTCGATAGGCGCCAGTGGGTACCGCGACTTCAAGGTCGGGCGGACCGGGGCGATCACCCGCGACCAACTGTGCTCCACGGCAAGTCGCCGCAGCGCAGTGAGCGTCTCCCCGGCCAGGCCTCGACCCTTGAGGGAGGGTGTGACCACGGCGCCGCAGATCACCAGGGTGTCGGGCTCGATGCCCTGCTCCCGGTTCTCGACGGCGCGAATGGTGGCGTCCGTGTAGCCGGAGGGCAGCGTCTCCGCTTGCCCGTCCCAGCGAATCGGTATCCCCCAGCCGGCGGCGACCGGCACGCCGCGCTCGTCGACCATCATGAGGCTGAGCTCGGTGAACCACTCGCGGACCCGGCCGATGTACTGCTTGGCCAGCCGGTCAGCGGTGATGAACTCCGGGAATCCCTCGCTGAAGAGCTCTTCCAACTGCTCAGCAGGCCACTCGCGCGCGTCAAACAGCTCCGTGATCAACTTCATGGGCAATTTGTAGCGCATCTCGGCTCACACTGGCTATGCGGACCGGCACCGCGATGCGCTGCAACGATGCCCGACCGACTGGGGCTGACTCAAATCAGAGCTGGAGGCGAAAACTCGGATTTCCTGGGTGGCATCACACGCGATCCACAACTCTTGACAATTGCTCTGGATCAGGTGCTTGCCGGTGCTACGGCAGCAGTGGGCCAGCCGCTGCCCAGTCGAGGACTCCTGGCGGGAGGAGGCATTCCGGCCGTGCACCGTTCCCCGTCTTGCATGCCGATGCTTCGCTGCTGCGTCGCCCGATGTTCGCTCTTATTTTTGGCGACCCCAGGCTATGTCAGGTCCTTGCGCAGCAACGCGCACATGGTTTCGTACCGCTTGACCGAGCCCTCTTCGGTCTCCACGTCCCAGGAGTCCAGCTCACGGCCGTAGGGTTGGTAGCCCAGTCGCTCGTAGAGGGCTCTGGCTCTGGGGTTGCTGTCCTCCACGCCCAGTTCGGCCACCGCCAGACCACGGGCTGTGATCCGAGCCTCTGCGGAGCTGATCAGCAGGGTGCCGATGCCGCACGACTGAAGTGCCGGATGGACACCGAGCTGCCAGAGCGTGCCAGCACCACTCTTTCGCACGTAGTCGACGCCGCCGATCGCCACCGGCACGTCTGCGGGCCCGCAGACAGCCAGGTAGTCGACCTCGCCGCGCTCGGCCCGGCGCAACTGCTCGGCGATCTGCCTCACGTGCATGGCGGAGCCCGACCAGTCGCACGACGGCAGATCTTCGTGGGTGAGATCGCGCACGGACAGGGAGATCCTGATGTCGGTCACTGTGACCACCTCCGGCGTGAGAGGCTCCACGACCCCCCGGACAGACGCAACGTCATTTGGGCAGCCGCCTCGGGGCCGAGCACAATCAGGTCACCCGGCTCTGGCCGCTGTCGAACGGCACAGGAAACCGGTGTTGCCGTCTGCAGCCTTGACAGGCACTGTGCCGAGCTCGAACTCCAGCTCTGGACCGAACGGTCCTAGCCCCCGTTTTTCCCGATGAGCGATTCGACTCCGTCCAGCATCCGCGCGAGTCCGAACTCGAAGAGCGTGTCGAGTTCGAGGTCGAACTCCTCCTGGTCGAAGAGAGTCGACAGGACCGGGTAGGACCCGGCGGCCTGGATCCTCTCCAACTGCAATTCGTTGGAGGCCATCCACTCCTCAGGGGTCATTCCGGTGTCCTGCCGCGCTTGCGACTCCAGCTCGACGGCCGCAGCGACGCCCTGGGCGTACCCCAGAAGAGCGAGGTGGACGTGGATGATCTGGGTCGGTGTCAGCCCCAGGCCGTTCAGGGTGCTGAGAACCCGCTCGGTGTAGCGCATCGCGTGGGGCGAGGCCATCGGCCGGGTGAGGGCAGCCATGGCCCGCGCCAGCCAGGGATGGCGCTGGTACCGACCCCACAACCACCTTGCCTCCCTTTCCAGTTGCTCGCGCCAGCCGGGCGGTCTCGACCCCGGTGGTTCTCCGTCGAACACTGCCTCCGACATCAGCCGTACGAGCTCGCCCTTGCTCGGGACGTGGCGGTAGAGCGCCATGGTGGAGACACCGAAGTCGGTTGCGACTCGGCGCATGGAGAGCGCGGCGAGCCCTTCGGTGTCGACGAGAGCGATCGCGGCGCGGATGATGCGATCCCGGGTGAGTCCGTGGCGGGGAGTCGCAGGCCCCTCTCGTCCTGGCTCGGCGACCACGGTGCCGACGCCGGGCACCGCCCGCACCAGACCTTCCTGATTCAGGGTCGCGAGTGCCTTCGTGGCGGTCGCCATCGCGACGCCCCACTCCTGGGTGATGCGCCGGGTGGAAGGAATTCGGGTGCCGGGCGCAAGCTCCCCCGAAGCGATACGTCGGCGGATGTCGCCGGCGATGCGGAGGTAGGGCGGTTCCGTAGCCATGAGAGCACTGTACTAGTGCACTCACAGGACAATCAGGCAGCGGCCCAAGGGGAGATGACGGAGTGCACTAGGTACCTGTTTGCGGTGTACGCCGCACTGCCGGTTCCCTTCCACCATGGAGAACCCAACCGGCCCCCGTGCGGGGCGCAAGGAATGGACCGCCCTCGGCGTCCTGATGCTGCCCCTGCTCCTCGTCTCGATGGACGTCTCAGTCCTGTACTTCGCGATCCCCTTCGTCAGTCAGGATCTGGAGCCAAGCGCGACGCAACAGCTGTGGATCCTCGACATGTACGGCTTCGTCCTCGCCGGGCTGCTCATCACGATGGGCGCGCTCGGCGACCGAATCGGACGGCGCGCCCTGGTACTCGCGGGAGCGTTGCTTTTCGGAACGGCCTCGGTCGCCGCCGCGTACGCGCACACGGCTGAACTGCTCATCGCCGTACGGGCATTGCTGGGTCTGGGCGGCGCCGCCCTGATGCCCTCGACTCTCGCGCTGATTCGCAACCTCTTCCACGATGAGAAGCAGCGTGGCAAGGCGGTGACGCTGTGGACCGCCGTCATGACGACGGGCATTTCACTCGGGCCCGTGGTCAGCGGTCTGCTGCTGGAGCACTTCTGGTGGGGCGCGATCTTCCTGATCAACCTGCCCGCGATGGTGCTACTGCTCGTACTGGTGCCTTTCCTGGTGCCGGAGTTCAAGTCGGCGAAGAGCGAGCGCTTCGACCTGCTGAGCGCGGTGCTCTCACTCGGCGCTGTGCTCTTGGTCATCTACGGCATCAAGGAATGGGCCCGGCACGGGTACGAGCCGCTGTCCGCTCTCGGCATCAGCGTGGGGCTCGTGCTCGGCCTCGTCTTCCTACGCCGACAAAAGCACCTCACACATCCGATGATCGACCTCGGCCTGCTGGGCCGGCGCAACTTCGGCGGCCCGGTGTTCGCCAACCTCCTCGCGATGTTCGCCACAGTTGGGATGGCCGTCTTTTTCACCCAGTATCTGCAGTCCGTCCTCGGTCTGAGCCCGTTCAACGCCGCGCTGTGGAGCCTGGTACCGGCTGCTGGAGTGGCCGTCATGGCCCCGGCCGGAGCGGTGCTCGCACAGCGCATGGACCGCGCGTACGTCATGGGCGGCGGCTTCTTCCTCTCCGCCTGCGGCTTCCTCTGGCTGACCCAGGTACGCACCGACTCGGCACTCTGGTTCACCCTCGCCGGCGCCTCCCTGTACGCGGGCGGCCTGGTCGCCGCCATGACCCTCGCCAACGAACTCGCCCTCGGCGCGGCCCCACCGGAGCGCGCGGGATCAGCCGCGGCCGTACTGGAGTCAGGTCAGGAGCTGGGCGGAGCGTTGGGCATGGCGATCCTCGGGTCCATCGGGGCAGCCGTCTACAGCCGGGACATGGCCGGTGCGCTGCCCTCCGGCGGGCCGCAGGCCGAAGCCGTACGGGAAACGCTGGGCGGCGCGACGGCCGCCGCGGCCCAACTGCCCGACGAGAGCGCCGATGCCGTTCTGGCAGCCGCGCGCGACGCCTTCACGCACGGGATGAACTTCGCGGCCGTCGGCGCGGCAGTCGTCATGGCCGCAGCCGGCCTCTTCTCGTTCACATGGATGAGGGGGGCAGGCAGGAGGCAACACTCGACGGAATCAGCTGCCGACCCTCAGCCCGCGACATTCGCGTCGTGACGCTGGTAGTCCTGGTTCCTGGTTCCTAGTTGCGTCGCCCTCAGCCGTGAGAGGGCTGAGGGGGCGCGCCGGTGTCAGCCGGTGTGGACGCGTGGGCGGCGGGCTCGGTCCGGTTCCACCTCGCGCAGGACCTCGCGGGTCACGGGGGCGACCTCGCCCTGGCCGAAGAGGAGGAAGCGGAGGAAGTTGGCGAAGGGGCTGCCCTCGGTCCACTCGAAGTAGATGTGCGGGGTGCGGCCCGTGGTGTCGCGGACGTGGAGGAGGAGGGCGGCGAGGGAGTTGGGGATGGAGGAGGACTCCAGGGTCAGGACCCGGTAACGCTCGTGCAGGACCTCACCGCGTACGGTCAGGCCCGCCTCGAAATCGGAGGGGTCGGTGACCGTCACCTCGACGAAGACGAAGTCCTCCTGTTCCGGGACGTCGTTGTCCTGCCGGATCTGCTCGATCTTGTCGTGGTACTCGGCCTTGTCGCGCTGGTCGGGCTCGTTGGCGATGAAGCGCATACGGCGGTGGGACATGTCACGCACGAATCGTTCCGCCATTTCGTCCAGCTCGACGCTGGTCACGCGGAGTTCGAAGGCGCGGGCCAGCCGGGAGAGGAAGGAGACGAGCATGATGCCCGCGATGAAGCAGGCGCCGATCTTCACGCCGTCGGGGCGCTCGACGACGTTCAGGGCGGTGGTGTACAGGAACACCGCCGAGATCACTCCGAAGGCGATCGTCCAGCCACGCTGGCCGGCCTTCCGCGCCGCTATCGTCACCGCGATCGCCGCCGAGCTGATCAGGACCAGGACGCCGGTCGCGTACGCGCCGCCCTGGGCGTCCACGTCCGCGTCGAAGATCCAGGTGACGAGGAAGCCGACCAGGGTGAAGACGATGACCATGGGGCGGACCGCGCGGGCCCAGTGCGGGGCCATGCCGTAGCGGGGGAGGTAGCGGGGCATCAGGTTGAGCAGGCCCGCCATGGCGGAGGCGCCGGCGAACCACAGGATGGCGATCGTGGAGACGTCGTAGAGCGTGCCGAAGGCGCTGCCCAGGTAGTCGTGGGCCAGGTACGCGAGGGCGCGGCCGTTGGCGTCGCCGCCGTCCTCGAACTCCTTCTCCGGGATCAGGAGGGTGGTGATGAAGCTCGTACTGATCAGGAAGACGCTCATGATGACGGCCGCGGCCGTGAGCAGCTTCTTCGTGTCCCGGATACGGCCCCTGGGATCCTCCTCCGTGTCACCCTCGTCGCCCTTCACATGAGGCATGACGGCGACACCGGTCTCGAAGCCGGAGAGGCCGAGCGCGAGTTTGGGAAAGACGATCAGCGCCACGCCGACCATGACGAAGACGTTGCCGTGCTCGGCGGTCAGCGCGGTCGACCAGTCGGTGATCACGTGGCCCTCGGTGATCACGTGCCACAGGCCGACGACGACCACCACGACGTTCAGTGCGAGATAGGCGCCCACCAGGGCCACTGCGACGCCGATCGCCTCCAGGAAGCCCTTGAGGAAGACCGCGCCGAGCAGAGCGATCAGGATCAGGGTGATCAGGAGTTGCTGGTCGTGCAGGGCGCTGTTCAGGTGCGGGTTCTCCACCAGGTGGGTGGAGGCGTCGGCGGCGGAGAGGGTGATCGTGATCAGGAAGTCGGTGGCCGCGAAACCCAGCAGGGTCAAAACGAAGAGCTTGCCCTTCCAGAACGTCAGCAGGCGCTCCAGCATGGAGATCGAGCCCTGGCCGTGAGGGCTCTCCTCGGCCACGCGGCGGTAGACGGGGAGCGCGCCGGCGAGGGTGACGATCACGAGGACGATGGTCGCCACGGGGGAGAGGAGGCCGGCGGCGAGGGCGGCGATGCCGGGCTGGTAGCCGAGGGTGGAGAAGTAGTCGACGCCGGTCAGGCACATCACGCGCCACCAGGGCTGACCCTTGTGCGGCGGTTCCGGCGCGGCGTGCGCATCCTTGTGGCCGCCGGGCTTGCCCATGTCGGACAGGCCCTCCAGCATCCAGGTCCGCAGCCGGCTCGGCGGCGGGTGCTCTGTGGTGGCCATCGGTGTGCTCTCCCGGGTGTGCGGCTCAGCGTCGGTTTCAAGCCATCACGTGGACGGCCGCACCACGGTAAGCAGAGCGTGACGCCAGGACCCATGGGATGCGTCACGCGACCGCGTCAAGCTTCCGTTAAGAGGGCATCTGATGCAGGTAGTTGATCCACGGCGCCTGCGGCCACCTCTGCGGCTGCGGAGGGCCCGTGCGCTTGGTGGTGTCAGGGAGCGGCTTCCCGCGCCGGCCCCTGATGTCGCTTCCGGCGACTCCCACGCAGACAGACCACAGCCGATCTCACCGCCATCGGCACCGGCAAGCGGGAAGTCGTCGTGGCCGGGTCTTCGCCTCTGGCCTGCCGGCCGATGACCTGCAGGCCGACCTGGGAGCGCGCCAGCCCTCTTGTCACGACCTCCGAAGGGAACTGACCGTGAGGCTCGACGCCGTTCTGCGCGGCTCGCCTCCGCAATGCCATCGCCGACTCGACCTGGCACTGCGTGCAGCTCGCACAGTGCCCGGCCCGGGAGCCGACGAGGCCTTCCTCACGTGACCCTGACGACGACCTTGCCGGCCTTCGCACGTCCTGCTTCGACGTACTCCAGCGCTTCTCGGGCCGACTCGAACGGGAACACGGAGTCGACGACGGGGCGGATCTTGCCTGCCTCGATGAGCGGCGTGAGTTCGCGCAGCTGGTCGCCACTGGCCTTCATGAACAGGAACGAGTACGTCACGTTGCGGCGCCGGGCGCTTCGTCGGACTCGGAAGCTCAGCGCGGACATCACCAGCCGGATGATCGGATTGGCTCCCAGTTCCCTGGCGAAAGCGGCGTCGGGCGGGCCCGCGACGCTGATGACCTTCCCGCCGGGCTTGAGCACGTCCAGGGACTTCACCAGCGTCTCACCGCCGAGCGAGTCCAGAACGACGTCGTAGTCGTGCAGCACCGTCTCGAACGCCTGCTTCTTGTAGTCGACGACGACGTCCGCGCCCAGGCGCTTCACGAGGTCGACGTTGGCTGTGCTCGTGGTGGTCGCCACGTGGGCGCCCAGCTGCTTCGCCAGCTGGATGGCGACGGTGCCCAGGCCGCCGGAGCCGGCGTGGATGAGGACTTTCTGACCTGGCTGGATGTGTGCCCGCTCGACCAGCACCTGCCACGAGGTGAGAGCGACCAGAGGGAGGGAGGCTGCTTCTTCCATGGTCAGAGTGGCAGGCTTGATCGCCACGTCGTCCTGGTGTACCGCGATGAGTTCGGCGAACGTGCCGATCCGGTTCTTGTCGGGCCGTGCGAAGACCTCGTCGCCCACGGCGAACCGCGTGACGGCCCTACCTACTTCGACAACCACTCCGGCCATGTCGTTGCCCAGGACGAACGGGACCTTGTACGGCAGGATCGCCTTCATCTGCCCGTCCCGGATCATGCGGTCGAGCGGGTTGACGCTCGCGGCCTGGATCCGGACCAGCACGTCGTTCGCGCCCACTTCCGGGTCCGGCACTTCGGCGGCGCGCACGCCTGCCTTGTCGCCGTAGCGCTCTACCGTGATGGCTCTCATCGTCGTCTCCGTATCTTGCCCGCGGGGGCGAGGATGCTGTTGTTCATCCCGGGCTTTCCGAGGGGCGGGTGCCAGCAATTATATTACGTTCGTAATGCTAAGGGCCTCGGTCGGTGGGCGCAAGCAGGCTCCTCCTCTCCCGACGCCTTGCCCGTGGTGGACGCGGGGCTGATCAGCGAGGCCCGGTCGCCGACCGGGCGGCGCCTTTGGGGTCGCGCGAAGGGGTTCGGCTTCTGGGAAGGGCTGGCGCGGTGACGTCGAGCGGTGTGCTGCCCGGATGTAGTGGGGGGCCTGTGGCGACGGGTGCGTTCCGGGGAGTCGGTTCGGGGTGGTGGCGTACCCGTGCTCGATGCCCAGCAGTGGGAGAGCGTTGTGGATGCCCTGATCGAGGAGTCCATCGGCGAGTTGCACGTTCACCGCCGCCCATGAAGCTCTGGGCCGCCGCCCTCAAGGCCCACGGCGACGCGGCGGGCACCAGAGCGTTGGGCGAGGTCCTGCTGCTGCACCGGCGGCTTCCCGCCGAGGCGGTCCAGGCCGGCATCGCCGCCGCCGTCAGGGCAGGCTCCACCAGCCCGGACGTGGTGGCCATCGAGGCCCGCAAGGCCGAGGCCGCCGCACGGGATCCCGAGCCGGAGGACGACAAAGACGATCCTCCGTGCTGGGCCGAGGAGATCGTCGGACGGGTGCTTTCGCTGCCCCAACGACGGGCCGCTCTGCCCGAAGACCGTCGCCCACCGCCGTCGGTGGACCGCTGTGACCAGTTGCTGACCCGCCAGCCGAGAGGTTCCGCATGACCGACAACACCGCCCTCTTCGACGTCGGTGAGCGCATCCCGCAGCCTCGCGAGGACGCTGCCGCCGCTCGTTCAGGAGTAGATCAACACCCTCGCCGACCCGGCCTGGGTGAAGGCCCGCCTGTCGCTCTGCCTGGAGTCGAGGAGAGCGGCGCCAGGGCTGCTGCGCACCAGCTCCGCGTCAGGCACAGGGGGTTGCGCCGTACCGGTGGGGC
>NZ_JARGEE010000352.1:0-9642 GCF_033794485.1 Streptomyces sp. MB09-02B | reverse complement strand
CCCCCCACCCGCTAGCGGAAGCCGTGCACCACCCCATGCGCCTGTACCTGCTCGCCCTCAACCCCACCGACTCCGTCACCGAGGGCTTCCTGCCCGCCGCCGTCCGGTTGGGCCTGGACGTCACCCTCCTCACCGACCGGCCCGACGCGCACCGCGCGGCCTACCCGGAGCATCCCGGGATCGAGGTCCTCGACTGCGACGTACGGGACCACCGCGCCGTCATCACCCGGATCTCCAGTCACCACCGGCCCGACGCGGTCTTCACCAACAGCGACCACCTCCAGACCCAGGCCGCCCTCGCCGCCCACTACTTCGACCTCCCCGGCAAGGACTGGCGGGCCGCCCTGCGCGCCAAGGACAAGGCCGAGATGCGCCGCCACCTCGCCGCGTCCGGCACGGACACCGTGTGGTCCGCCGAGATCACCGCCGCGGCCGAGCTCACCGGCCGGCTCGTCGTCGACGCCCCGTACCCCTTGGTCGTCAAGCCCCGCGAGGGCGTGGCCAGCGAGGACGTCGTGCTCGTCGACACCGCCGAGGACCTCGTGGCGCGCGCGAAGGAGATCCTGGCCCGCCGACCGGGTGACACCCTGGTCGTCGAGGAGTACCTGCCCGGGGAGCTGTACACCCTGGAGACCCTCGGCGACGGCCGCGTCCGGCACGTGCTCGGCGGCTTCCACACCGAGCTGTCCCCGCCGCCGTACTTCATCGAGGAGCGGCTCACCTTCGTCCCGGCCCACCCCGAACCGGTCGTGGCGCAGGTGCTCGCCCAACTCGACGCGCTGGGCGTCGGGTTCGGCGCCTGCCACACCGAATTCGTCGTCCACGATGGCCGGGCCCGCGTCATCGAGGTCAACTACCGCGCCATCGGCGACCAGTGCGATCTGCTGCTCGCCCAGCTCCTCGACGTCCCGTTGTTCGAGCACATCCTCCGCACCCACCTCGGCGAGCCGCTCCCCGCCGAGCTGGGCGTCCGGCGCGACGGCGCGGCCCGTCTGGAGTACCCCTGCGCCGACCGGGCCGGTACCCTCGTCGCCGCTCCCGCCGCGACCGACGCCACCGTCGACGGGGTACGTCTGACGTACCGCCCGCTGCGCACACCCGGCGAACACCACGAGCTGTACCGGACCAACCGCGACTACCTCGGCGTCCTCCGCGCCACCGGCACCGGTCAGCAGACCGTGGACCGGGTGGTGGCGGACTTCCTCGCCGCCCAGCGCTGGGAGATCCAGCCGTGACCGCTGTGACTGCTGTGACTGCAGGGCTGGCTCCGACCGCTGTGACTGCCGGGCCGGCTCCGACCGCCGGGCCCGCCGTGGACGCCACCGAAGCCGAGCTGCTCACCCGTGTGCTCGGTGCCCTCCTCCGCGAGGACGTCGTGGGCCTGCGCACCCGCAGCACGCCCGTCGTCCACCCGGACGGCCCCTGGCTGCGCCTGCCCACTCCCGACGGCGAGGACGCCCTCCTCCTCCCGGTCACCGAGGACGGCTTCCAGCACACCCACACCGCCCGCCTGCCCTTCCTCGTCCGGGAGTCGGACGGCACGCGCCTCCCCACCTGCGACACCGTCCTCGCCGTACTGCGCCCCCTCGCCGACCCCCTCGACCGCGACGGCTTCGACGCCTTCGCCGAGGAGTGCCGCCAGACCCTTGCCACGATGCGGCTGCACGAGGCGACGGCGGAGGAGATCGCCGAAGGGCTCACGGACCTGTACGGCGCCGACCTCGCCGACTGGACGGGACTGCGCGGCGGCCTGGCGTACGAGACGCTCGCGGCGCGCCTGGACCACCCGGTCTACCCGACCGCACGCGGTCGCGCCGGCCTCGACGAGGAGCGACTGCGGCACTACGCACCCGAGTTCCACCCGACGTTCGCGCTCCAGTGGCTCGCCCTGCCCCGGGAGTCCGTCACCGTCACCGGGGACCTCCCGGACGGCTGGCCCACCCCCTCCGGGCTCGGACTCGCGGACCTCGACCACACCCATGTCACCCTGCCCGTCCACCCGTTGACCGTCGGCGCGCCCCTGGACGCGGCCCTGCGCGAGGCGGGGCTCGCCGGCCGGGCCGTACTCGCCGACCGGGCGTACCTGCCGGTCGTTCCCACCCTGTCGATGCGTACGGTCGCACCCGCCGCCGCTCCCTCCCTGCACCTCAAACTGCCCCTGGCGACCGCTACGTTGGGCCTGCGCAACAAGCGGTCCATCAAGCCCGGGACCCTCGTCGACGGTGCCGCCGGACAGCGGCTGCTGGCGGCGGTGACCGACCGCGAGCACCGCTTCCGGGGCCGGGTGCTGCACGCCGACGAGACGGTGTACGCGCACGCCGGACACGAACTCCTCGCCGTCCTGTGCCGCCGCTACCCGACGGACCTCGACGACTGTGCCGTCGTCCCCATGGCCGCCCTCCTCGCCGAAGCCCCCGGCGGCCGACTGGTCGTGGACCACCTCGCCGACCGCTACCACGGCGGTGACCCGACCGCGCTTCTCGACGCCGTGCTCACCCTGCTGTTCGACTGGCAGACCACCCTCTTCGGCTACGGCATCGCCCTGGAATCGCACCAGCAGAACGTGTCCCTGGTGTTCGGCCCCGGCCCCGGCGACCTGCGCCTGCTGCTCAAGGACAACGACGGGCCCCGGGTGAACACCACCCGCCTGGCCGCCAAGCTCGGTACGGAACACGGCAGTTGGGGATTCGACGACCCCCGCACCTTCACCACCGACGACCGTGCCGTGGCCGACCTCTTCACCACCATCACCGTCCATCTGTGCGCCGGTGCCTACGCGTTCGGCCTGGCCCGCCACGGCCGCACCCCGCTGGGCGGACTGCTGCGCCTCGTCCGGGACCGCCTCACCGAGGCCGTCGACCGGCTCGGCGGCGACGCGGCGGCCGTCCTGCGCGAGCGGGTCCTGAACGCCCCCGAGCTGCCGGTGAAGGCGATGGTGACCGCCGGGACCCTGCTCAGCAAGGACCGTTCGGGCGCCGCCGACATCAACAAGCACTACACCACCGGGCCCAACTACCTTCTGGGGGAGGGTGGTTCGGCATGACGGCCGAGGCGCTCGCGGTGTCGCGTCCCGCGTTCGGCCGTCGGCAGGTGCACGCCGTGGCCGCCTGCTACTTCGTGGCGTCGTTCGCCGCGCTGGGGCTGCCGCCGTACTTCACCGAGATACTGCCCGACCTGGGCGACGGCGCGGCCCGCTGGGCCGGTGTGCTGTACGTCGTGCCCACCGTGTTCAGCGCGCTCGCGGCCCCCCTGTGGGGGAGACTCGCCGACCGCTTCGGACGAAAACGGCTGCTGCTGCGGGCCCAGTTGGGCCTCGCCGTCTCCTTCCTGCTGGCGGGCTGGGCCGACTCGCTCACCATGTTCACGGTGGCGCTGGTCCTCCAGGGCGTCCTGGGCGGCACGTTCGCCGCATCCAACGGCTATCTGGGCGCCGCCCTGGACGGTCCGCGGCTGTCGAGGGCGCTGACCCTGATGCAGGGCAGCGCGCGGGCCGCTCTCGTCTTCGCGCCGATCGTCGTCGGCGCGCTGTCGCCGTGGCTGTCCCCGCACCGCCAGTACGCGCTCCTCGCCCTGCTCCCGCTCGCCGCCGCCCTGCTGCTGGCCGCGCTGCCCGAACCGGCCGAGGCCGAGGAGACGGCGGAGCACGAGCCGGAGGCCGTCCACCCCGCCCCCAGGGCCGCGCTGCGCCGGCTCTACGCCCTGGAGTTCGCTTTCGTCTTCTCCACGGTGATCTCCTTCCCCTATCTCATCTCCCTCGTCGAGGAACGCCTCCCCGGCGCCTCCCCCACCCTCTCCGGCCTGCTCTTCGCCCTGCCGCACCTCTGCTACCTGCTCACGGCCCTGGCCGTGCACCGCGCCGTCCACACCCGCCCCCGCCACGGCATCGCCCTCGGCTTCGCGCTGATCGCCCTGGGCCTGGCCGGACACGGCGTCGCCGACACCCTGCCGGCCCTCGTCGCCGTACGACTGGTCCTCGGCGCCGGTCTCACCCTCGGCATGGTCGGTCTCTCGGTCCTGGCCGCCGACTGCGCCCGGGGCCGCGCCCCCGGCGGGATGTTCGGCTCCCTGGAGTTCTTCTCCAAGGCCGGCGCCGTCGCCGCCGGAGTGACCGCCGCCGTGGGCAGCGCCCGGTTCGGGCCCACCGCCCCGGTGCTCATAGGCGGCGGCATGGCCGCCCTCACCGTTCTCGCGACTCTCCTGCCCCCACATCCGCGTACCCGCTGGAGCCACTGAATGCCCCCGCTCACCGACTCGCTCGGTACCACCCCCCTCCCCACCGCCGACGAGGCCGTGGCCCACACTCTCCCGACCGCCGACAAGGCCGCGGCCCACACCCTCCCGACCGCCGACGACGCGGTGGTCCACACCCTCCTCAACTGCCTGCTGCGCGAGGTGTCCGGCCCCGAACACCAGACCGCCGTCATCGACGGTCACCTCCTGCTGCGCCTGCCCCGCCGCGGCCTCCTCCTCCGGGTCGCCCTGCGCCGCAGGTCACTGCTGGGCGCCCACCGCTTCACCGGCCCCGTCCAGGAGCAGTCCGACACCGGCTGGACCGCACTCGGCTGGCGCCGCCTCGCCGAATACACCCACGACGAACTGTCCCTGCGCACCGGCGTCCGCAACGACGAGTTCCTGGACCAGATCGACTCCAGCCACCGCACCGTCGCCACCGCGCTCGCGGGCCGTGCGGCCGACGAGCGCACCGGCCGCGAGACCGACGCACCCGGCCCGCACGCCACCGCCTCACACGGGCTCCCGGACTACCTCGCCTCCGAGCAGTCCCTGCTCTTCGGCCACCGCTTCCACCCCACCCCCAAGGCCCGCACGGGTGACGCGGACGCCTGGCAGTCGTACGCTCCCGAGGCCGGCGCCTCCTTCCCGCTGCGCCACCTCGCCGTCCGCGACCACCTGATCGCCGAGGAGACCGCCGAGCCGGGCGCCACCGCGGTACTCGACCGGGAACGCGGCGACGTCCCCGACGGCTACCGACTGCTGCCCGCCCACCCCTGGCAGTACGCGATGCTCCGCGAACACCGGCTGCTGCGAGAGGCGTTGGGCCGCGGCGACATCCTCGACCTGGGCCCCGGCGGCCGGAAGTACGCGGCCACCGCCTCCGTCCGCACCCTCTTCGACGGCGACTCCTTCCTGAAGTTCAGCCTCAATGTCCGCATCACCAACTGCCTTCGCAAGAACGCCAGTTACGAACTCTCCGGTGCCGTCGCCCTCACCCGCGTGCTCGGCCCCGCCCTCACCGACCTGGAGACCCGCTTCCCCGGCAGCGCGATGCTCCGCGAACCCGCCTACCGCAGCCTCGCCGTGCCCGGCCCCGACGGCACCCCCGACCGGGCCCTCCTCGAAGGCTTCGGCGTCATCGTCCGCGAGGGCCTGTCCCGGCGGCTGCTGCCCGGTACGACCCCGCTGCTCGCCGCCGCCGTCGCCGACGAGTACCCCACCAGCGCCGCCCACGTCTCCCGCCTCCTCGACGGAGCCGGCCCGCGAACCGTGCTGCACTGGTGGCAGGAGTATCTGCGCCTCCTCGTCCCGCCCGTGCTCTCCGCTTACTTCAACCACGGCCTGGTCCTGGAACCCCACCTCCAGAACGTCCTGATCTGCGTCGACGGCGACGGGATGCCCGCCCAGGTCCTCTTCCGCGACCTGGAGGGCACCAAGCTCGTCCCCGACCACCACGCCGACACCCTCGCCGCGCTCCCGCCCGAGGTCGCCGGGCCGATGTCGTACGACGCCCGGCGCGGCTGGGACCGAGTCGTGTACTGCCTGCTCGTGAACCACGTCGCCGAACTGCTCGCCGCCCTCGCCGACCTGCACCCCGAGACCGAGGCCGACCTGTGGGCCGCGGTCCGCGCCACCATCCGGGACTACGCCGACGAGGAGGGCTGCCCGCCCCGCCTCGCCGCCCTCCTGGCGGGCGTCCCGCTCCCCGCCAAGACCAACCTCCTCACCCGCTGGGAACGCAAGGCCGACCGCGAGGCCGGTTACGTCCGTCTCCCCTCGCCCCTCGCCGAGGACGTCCTGCGCTGGAGTCCTCGATGAACCACGCCCTCCGGACGAGCCATGGGCGCGTCAAGAGCCAGGAGACCCCGATGGCCCTCCCCACCCCCGCCGTCCGCGATCGCGTCCTGACCCTCGCGACCGCCGAACTGCCCGCCTACGTCTACGACTTGACGGCCCTGCGGCAGCACGCCGCGCACGTACGGGCTGCCCTCCCCGAGCGGGTCGAGCTGTACTACGCGGCCAAGGCCAACCCTGAGCCGGAGATCCTGGCCGCGCTCGACCCGTACGTCGACGGCTACGAGGTCTCCTCCGGCGGCGAACTCGCCCACGTGGCCGAGGCGGTCCCGGGCCGTCCGCTGGCCTTCGGCGGGCCCGGCAAGACCCCCGACGAGATCCGGGCCGCCCTGGAGCGGGGAGTCGCACGCTTCCACGTGGAGAGCGAGCACGATCTGCGCGTACTCGCCGAGCTGGCACGCCGAGTGGCACCGGCCACGCGGGTCGGGGTGCTGCTCCGTTTCAACCTCGCGGTGACGGACGGCTCGCTGGCGGGCAGCTCGCTCGCGATGGGCGGACGGCCCACCCCGTTCGGCCTGGACCCCGAGCGGGCACCGGAGGTGCTCCGCCCCCTCACGGACGGCATCCACCCGCACCTCGTACTGCTCGGCGTCCACGCCCACCTGGCGAGCGGACTCGACGCACCCGAACAACTGTCCGTCGCCCGCTCGGTCGTGGAGTGGGCGACCGGCCTGGGGGTGCCGATCTCCGAGGTGAACGTGGGCGGCGGGATGGCCGTCGACTACACCCGCCCCGAGAGCCGTTTCGACTGGCAGGCGTACGGCGCGGGCCTGGCCGAACTGGCCGACGGGCACCCGGAACTGACGCTGCGCATCGAACCCGGCCGCGCGCTCACCGCCTACTGCGGCTGGTACGCCACCGAGGTGCTGGACGTGAAGCGCAGCCACGGCGAGGAGTTCGCGGTGGTCCGGGGCGGCACCCACCATCTGCGCACCCCGGCCACCAAGGGGCACGACCAGCCGTGCTCGGTGCTGGCGGTGGAGGAGTGGCCGTACCCCTGGCCGCGCCCGGCGGCCGAGGGGGAGTACGTCAGCCTCGCCGGACAGCTCTGCACGCCGAAGGACCTGCTCGCCCGGGACGTCCGCGCTCCCGGACTGCGCGCGGGGGACCGGGTGGCCTTCGGCCTCGCGGGCGCGTATGCCTGGAACATCTCGCACCACGACTTCCTGATGCATCCGCGGCCCGGTTTCCACTTCCTCGACCGAACCGTTGGGGGAGTGTGACCGTTGACAGGCGGGCGGGTCGGGCGCAGACTCATCCTCGGTAAGTGAAATTCATTTCACCAGGCGAACAAGGTCGGGGCCCGGGGGTCGGGGCGCGGCTCGTCCTCAACGACGAGGAGTACTCAATGCACACCACCGTCGGCATCATCGGCGGCGGCCCGGCGGGGCTGCTACTGGCCCGTCTGCTGCACAACGCGGGCATCGACAGTGTGGTTCTGGAACGCAAGGACCGTACCTACGTCGAGCAGCGTCAGCGCGCCGGAATCCTGGAGCAGGCCACCGTCGACGTGCTGCGCTCCGCCGGAGCGGGCGCACGGCTGGACGCCGAGGGCATCCCCCACGACGGCATCGAGCTGCGTTTCGACGGCCGCGCCCACCGCGTCGACTTCCCCGAGCTGACCGGCGGCCGCCGGGTCTGGGTCTACGCCCAGACCGAGGTGGTCAAGGACCTCATCGCCCTCCAGCTCACCGACGGCGGACCGCTGCTGTTCGAGGCGGAGGTGCACGCGGTGGAGGGCGCCGACACGGACCGGCCCGTGATCCGGTACACCCACGAGGGCCGCGAGCAGACGCTGACCTGCGACTACGTGGTCGGATGCGACGGTTTCCACGGGGTGGCCCGGGACGCGGTTCCCGAGGGCGTGCGGACCTCGTACGAGCGGACGTACCCCTACTCCTGGCTGGGCATCCTCGCCGACGCCCCGCCCGTCTACGAGGAGCTGATCTACGCCCACTCCGAGCGCGGCTTCGCGCTGGCGAGCATGCGGTCCCCGTCGGTGAGCCGCCTCTACCTCCAGGTCCCGAACGGAACCGACCCGGCCGACTGGTCGGACGAGCGGATCTGGGACGAGCTGGACGCCCGGCTCGCGCTGACCGCCCACCCCGGCTGGCGGCTCAAGCGGGGGCCCGTGACGTCCAAGGCGGTCCTGCCGATGCGCAGCCACGTCACCGAGCCGATGCGCCACGGCAGGCTCTTCCTGGCCGGGGACGCCGCCCACATCGTGCCGCCCACCGGCGCCAAGGGCCTCAACCTGGCCGCCACCGACGTCATCGTGCTGGCCCGCGCCTTCGCCCGGCTCAGGGAGACCGGCTCGACCGACCTGCTCGACGCCTACTCCGACACCTGTCTGCGCCGGGTCTGGCGGGCCGAGCACTTCTCGTACTTCATGACCACGACCCTCCACGCCGACCCGGGGCAGTCCCCGTTCGAGACCCGCCTCCAGCTCTCCCAGCTGGACCGCGTCGCCACCTCACGCCACGCGGCGGCCGAACTCGCCGAGAACTACACGGGGCTGCCGCTCGACACCGATCTCGGGTCGTCGTAGCTCCGCGACCGCACAGCCGAGGGCGCTCCCCCTGCCGCACTGCAGGGGGAGCGCCCGAAGCTGTCGGTGTCAGTGGGCGCCGAGGCCGCCGCTGCCGAAGCCGCCGCTGCTGTTCTTGCTCCAGCGTGGCCGCTTCTTCTCCGGGCTCGGTCGGGTCCCCTGATTGCCGTGCACCTCGTACGGTGTCAGCCGGCGGTCGCTCTGGGGGATCTCGTCCGGTTCGCGGTGCAGCCGCTCCTCGTGGACAGGGCCCCCTTCGGGGACGCGGGGCTGCTCGTCGGGGCGCGGTCGGCGCGGCTCACGGGCGCGAACCCGCGCACCCAGCCAGAGTGCGCCGATCAGCATGGCCACCACCACGACGCCCGCCAGGAACGGTGCGATACCGCCCAGGACGCTGCGTTCTGCGGCTATATCAGTCCATTCCATCTTCATAAGGGATGAATACCCCCAATATGTCGAGTGAACCGGCCCCGTTCCGCACGAGCGGTCCGGGAGCGGACGGGTGCCCCCTCCCGCACCGGGGGAAACGGAACCCGGCGAACCGGGTGCGGGGCGGGGGCGCGCCCCCGTGTTTGGTGGGAGCGCCTCCGGCTACCCGCCCCTGGTGACCACGACGACGACATCCCACCAGGAACTCATCCGGTTCCTCGAGGACCGCTTCGCGTGTGCGCAGGCCTGCACCGAATGTGCGCGTGCGTGCGCGCTACGGGCGAGCCTCGCCGAACCGGATGGCCCCGAGGGCCAGGAGAAGATGCGACGCAAGGGCATCATGTGCGCGGAGGTGTGCGACGCCACGTGCAGAATGCTCTCCGAGCAGACCAGCCTCGACGAGGCCGCCATCCGCCTCCAGGTCGAATGGTGCCGGACCGTCGCCCTGGAGTGCGCCCGCGTCTTCGACGACACCCCCGGCGCCGAGGACGGCGCCAAGTCCTGCCGCGAGTGCGCACAGGCCTGCACGGACTTCCTGGCCATCCTCCGCTGAGCCGCCCCGCCGCCCTCCGCTGGGC
>NZ_JARGEE010000351.1:0-9661 GCF_033794485.1 Streptomyces sp. MB09-02B | reverse complement strand
CGGTACGTCATGCCCCGTCCCGCCCACCGAACACCGGCCCCGAGCCGGTTCCGCCGTTCCCCGCCGGGCCGACGTGCACGGAATGGGACGGAATCGGGTAGACCTTCGGACATGACACCCACGACCACCACCCCCCTCGCGCCCCCGGTCGGCGCCGAGCTCGCCGACCGAGTGCTCGGCGGCTGGCTGGGCCGGATCGCGGGGAACATGCTCGGGAAGCCGGTGGAACAGGGGGAGGTCTGGACGCGCGAGCGGATCCACCGCTATCTGCGGCAGGCAGGGGCCCTCCCGCTCACCGACTACCTCCCGGAGCCGGTGAGCGAGAGCGACGAGTTCGCGCTGCGGCCCGAGTGGCGGGAGTGCGTACGCGGGCGGATCCACGGCAGCTGCCGCGACGACGACGTGGACTACGCGATCCTCGGGCTGCACCTGCTGGAGACGCACGGCTTCGGTTTCAGCACCGAGCAGGTCGGTGACCTGTGGCTGCTGCGGCTGCCGTACCTCCAGACGTTCACGGCGGAGCGGGCCGCGTACCGGAACCTCGCGAACGGGCTGAAGCCGCCGCTGACGGCCACCTACGACAACCCGTACCAGGAGTGGATCGGCGCCCTCATCCGCGCCGACGTCTTCGGCTGGACCTCGCCGGGCCTGCCCCGGCGCGCGGCCTCGCTGGCCCGGCGCGACGCGGTGCTGTCGCACACGGGCAACGGGGTGTACGGGGCGATGTGGGCGGCGGCCCTGATCGCGGCGGCGTTCACGGCGCCGGGGGCGCGGGCGGCCCTGGACGAGGCGCTGGTGGTGGTCCCGGCGAGCAGCCGTCTGGCGCGTACCGTGCGGCGGGTCGTGTCGCTGTACGAGGCCGGACTGGCCTGGGAGGAGACGCTCGCGACGGTGGGCGAGGAGACCGCCGGGCTCGGCTGGATCCACGTCGTGCCGAACGCCGCCGTGCTCACGGCCGGGCTGCTGTACGGCGACGGCGACTTCACCCGCACCCTCGCGCTGACCGTCCGCGGCGGCCTGGACACCGACTCGAACGGGGCCACCGCCGGTTCGGTGGCGGGTGTGCTGTGCGGGGCGGCGGCGATCCCGGGCCGGTGGAAGGATCCGTTGGAGGACACCGTGCGCAGCGCCGTGTTCGGCTTCGACGGGGTGCGCATCAGTGAACTCGCCGAGCGCACGGTGCGGTTGGCGGAGGCCTTCGGCTCCTGAGCGCCGACCCGACGCCGCCGCCGCGCTCCTCGCGCTCTCCTCGCGCGCCCCTGACGCCGATTTCCCGCCCTTCGCGGGCCGTCTACCCTGGGCGGATGACCACTTCGGACTTCGCCGCGTACATCGCGAGCCTGCCCCGTGTCCTCGCCGGTGCCGCCGCGATCTTCCGTGACGCCGAGGGGCGCGTGCTCGTCGTCGAGCCCAACTACCGCGAGGGATGGGCCCTTCCGGGCGGCACGATCGAGTCGGACGACGGGGAGACCCCGAGGCAGGGGGCGCGGCGCGAGACCCTGGAGGAGATCGGGTTGGACGTCGAGCCGGGGCGGCTGCTCGCCGTGGACTGGGTGCCCGGGGTGGGGCGGCCGCCGCTGGTGGCGTACGTGTACGACGGTGGGGTGCTCGACGAGGAGGATCTGAAGCGGATCCGGTTGCAGGAGGAGGAGTTGCTGTCGTGGCGGCTCGTCCCGCGCGCCGAACTGCCCGAGTATCTCCTGGGACAGCTCGGTCGGCGGGTGCTGGCCGCCCTCGACGCGCTGGCGGAGGGCACGGGGCCGGTCGAGCTGGAGAACGGCGAGCGGGTCGTCTGAACCGTCGAGGATCGGCCACCGCGGTGTTCGTCGGTCGCCGCCCGCCGTTGACAGGAGTCAGCTGACGGCGCGTCAACTCGCCCTGCACAGAACGTGAAATGAATGAACCTTCCACTTAATGGAAGTTTAAAGCGCTGGCTGAAAACGCTGCCCGTTCGTCACTCCAGCATCTAGTCTGACGTCAGCCCCGTCCGAGCGATCGCGCCTCGTTGCCCCGCTCGGGGACCGGGGCAGCACTCGGGACACCCGTGACCGGCGGCCCGGGCGCGGGCCGTGGCACCGGGAGATCCGGAGCCCCTGGGGGAACGGTCACCGGGAGCCGCCCGGAGCAGTCGGTCTCCCCCCACCTGCGGGCCGTTTCTCGCCCGTCATCACCGAACAGGCAGCTGAGGTCATGGAACCACTGGGCTCAGACGATCCCGAGGAGCTAGGTCCCTACCGTCTCGTGGCACGGCTCGGCGCAGGAGGCATGGGGCGGGTCTATCTGGCGCGCTCCCCGCAGGGGCGGACCGTCGCGGTCAAGGCCATCCGGCCCGAGCTGATGGGGGACAAGAACTTCCGCATCCGCTTCCGCCGCGAGGTGGAGGCCGCGGGGGCGGTCGGCGGCAGATACACCGCGCCCGTGGTGGACGCCGACCCCGAGGCCCCCGTCCCGTGGCTGGCCACGGACTACATCGCCGGGCCCACCCTGGCCGAGGCGGTCGCCGCGCACGGCCCGCTGCCGGTGGAGTCGGTGCTGGTGCTGGGCGCCGGCGTGGCCGAGGCGCTGATCGCGGTGCAGGCGGCCGGACTGGTGCACCGCGACCTGAAACCCTCCAACGTGCTGCTCGCCGCCGACGGTCCGCGTGTGATCGACTTCGGCATCGTCCGGGCGAGCGACGGCTACGACCTCACCCGCTCCGGCGCGCTCTTCGGCTCTTTCGAGTACATGTGCCCGGAGCAGGCCACGGGCGAGCCGCTGGGGCCCGAGGGGGACATCTTCTCGCTGGGCTCGGTGCTCACGTTCGCCGCGTCCGGGCACGCCCCGTTCAGCGGCAACGCGGCTGCCACGCTCCTCTACCAGGTGGTGCACAGCGCACCCGATCTGACGGGTGTGCCCGATCCGCTCGACAAGATCATCAACCTCTGCCTCACCAAGGACCCCCGGCTGCGCATCACCCCGGACAAGCTGGCCGCCGCCTGTGCGCCCGGCGGTGTGGAGCAACTGACGGCCGACGGCTGGCTGCCCCCGTCGGTGGCCTCCTCGGTCGCCCTCCGCGCGGCGGCGGTGCGGACCCTGGAGACAGGGCCGAACGGTCCGGTCGCCTTCCGCTCCCCCGGGACCGACCGGGAGCGGGACGCCTACGACTTCCAGCAGGAACGTCTCGCCCACCCGCCACGATCCGACCGGGCCGCGTACGACGCGCGGCGGGGGCAGGCCGTGTACGACTTCGAGCGGGAGGAGCCGCCCGGCGTCGCGGAAAGTCCGTCGCCGTGCGCGTCCGGCGACCCGTACGACGGCTCCGGCCGCCCGTCCCGGTCGGCCGAGGCGTTCCCGGCCGACCGGGACGGCAGCCGCCGCGGGGCCGACGGCACGGGCCGGACCGGTGGCGTGGCATCGGCCGGAGCAGCGCCCGCCGGCGGCGCGGAGCCCTACTCCGCTCCCGAGGAGCCGGAGCCGTACCGCGCCGGCGGGCACCGTCGTGCCGTACCGCGTTCCGGTCCGTCGCGGCGTACGGTCCTCACCGTGTCGGCGGGCTCCGCCGCTGCCGCGGCCGGCGCCGGCCTGGTGCTCAGCCGCCGGAAGAAGCCGACCGTGCGGTCCACGGAGCCCGCGGGGCCGGCCCCGAAGCCGCTGTGGACCTACCGCGGCGGCCCGCTGCTCCAGGCGCCCGCCGTCTTCAACGACGGCACGGCCCTGGTGAAGACCCGCCCGGGTGACCTGGTCTGTCTCGACCTCAAGGACGGCACCCGGCCCAAGTGGGTCTACGAGGGCATCAGCCAGTCGCCCACCCCGGCCGTCCTGGCCTTCGACGCCGCGATCGCGCTCGGCGAGGGGGCCACGGTGATCGGGATCGACCCGGTCGACGGAACGGAACGTTTCACCATCGACTTCGGGCCGGACTTCCGCTTCACCACACTGCTCGGCGCCACCGACGACCGGGCCGTCTCCGTCATCGGCGTGCGGCTCCGGCGCGAGTCCGACGAGCAGGGTGTCGCGACGTCCACGGACACGGTGTTCGGGGTGGACCTCGCGGCCCGCCGCGCCGAGGTCATCCCCATCAGCCCGGAGGACGTCGGCATCAAGCTGGCTCCGGTCATCCTCCCCAGCTACTTCGTCTACGCAGACGGACTGCGCAACGTCACGGTCCGCGACACCGACAGCTCCGGCGTCCTGTGGCGGCACCCGGTCGGCTACGACCTGCGGCCGGGGCTCGCCGTCATCAACCGCACGGTGTTCGCCATCGGCCGGGAACTCAAGGCCCTGGACCTCAACAACGGCAGACTCCGCTGGCGGGTGAAGCCCGAGCGCGGCATGTTCGCGTCCCTCGGCGGCTACGGCAACACCGTCTACGTCACCGGCACGGACCCGGCAGGCGTGTACGCGTTCAACGCCGGTACCGGCGCCCGCCGTTGGTTCTGCCCCACCCCGCGCCTCAACATCGACCAGCCCATCACGGCGGGACCCGACGCGGTCTACGTCCCCGCCCACCAGAACAAGAACGGCTTCTACGCGATCGGCGCCGCCAAGGGCCGACTCCTGTGGAACTTCACCGACGGTGTGGAGACCGGCGTCAACGACTGGCAGCTCGCCTGCGACCACAGCGGTGTCCTGGTCGCCCAGCACTACGACCGCACGTACGGCCTGCCCGCCCCCTGACCCGCCCCGGCGGATATCCGCTCGCCCCGACCGGACGACCGACCTACGCTCGCCCCATGAACAAGCCCCTGGTCGCCCTCCTCAGTGGCGCAGGCATCTCCACCGACTCCGGCATCCCCGACTACCGGGGCCCGAACGGGCTGTGGCGGCGGGATCCGGAGGCCGAGAAGCTGGTGACGTACGAGTACTACATGGGTGATCCGGAGATCCGCCGGCGGTCGTGGCAGATGCGGCGGCGGAACCGGACGCTCCAGGCCGAGCCGAACGTGGCGCACCGGGCGGTGGCGGAGCTGGAGCGGTCCGGGGTGCCGGTACGGGTGATCACGCAGAACGTGGACGGGCTGCACCAGCTGGCCGGGATGCCCGCCCGCAAGGTCCTCGAACTGCACGGCTCCGCCCGGTCCGTGGTGTGCGTCGGGTGCCACGCCCGGATGCCCATGGAGGACGCGCTCGCCCGGGTCGAGGCCGGTGAGGACGACCCGCCGTGCCTGGAGTGCGGGGGCGTGCTGAAGTCCGCCACCGTCATGTTCGGCGAGCGCCTCGACCCGGTGGTCCTCGGCGAGGCCGTCGCGATCAGCAAGGCCTGTCAGATCTTCATCGCCGTCGGCAGCAGCCTCCAGGTGCAGCCCGCCGCCGGGCTCGCCGGCGTCGCCGCCGACCACGGGGCCCGCCTGATCATCGTCAACGCCGAGCCGACCCCGTACGACGAGCGGGCGGACGAGATCGTACGGGAGCCCATCGGAACGGCGTTGCCGGAGGTGCTGCGGGCGATCCGCGAGGCGAACGACTGAGAGGCTGTGGGTCCGGCCCCTCGGAAGGCCCAGGGACCCGGCCCCTCAGAAGAGGGCCGCGCCCCGTTCGAAGTCCAGCAGGCGCTGTTTGCGGTCCGTGCCGCCGCCGTATCCGGTGAGGCTGCCGTCGGAGCCGACCACACGGTGGCAGGGGACGATGATGCCGACGGGGTTCCTGCCGTTGGCCAGACCGACCGCGCGGGACGCCTTGGGGTTGCCCAGAGCGCCCGCGAGTTCGCCGTACGAGCGGGTCTCGCCGTAGGGGATGCGGGCGAGCTGTTCCCAGACCTGGCGTTGGAACGGGGTGCCCCGCAGCCGGAGTTCGACAGTGAATTCCTTCAACTCGCTCGCGAAATAGGCCTCCAGCTGTTCCAGGGTTTCGCCGAAGCCCGTGTCGTCGCGTACGCCGAAGCTCTCCTGCGGCGGGCGATGGCGCTGCTCGGTCATGTAGAGGCCGCACAGGACACCGTCGTCGGCGACGAGGGTCAGGGGGCCGTAGGGGCTGTCGACGACGGTGTGCCGCTTCTGCTGACTCATGGGTGGTCCTCGGAGGGTCGGTGGGGCCGGTTCCGCCGACGCGCGGGTCGGCGGGAACCGCCCTATACGGGAAGGAAGTTGATGGGGTGGCTGTCCGTCGCCCAGAGGTACTGGACCGCGTACGCCCGCCACGGCCGCCAGACCTCGGCCCGGGCCGCGAGGGCGGCCGGGGTGGAGGGCAGGCCCAACTCCCGTGCCGCGCGCCGGATTCCGAGGTCACCGGCGAGGAAGGCGTCCGGGTCGCCCAGGGCCCGCATGGCGATGACGTCGACGGTCCAGGGGCCGAACCCGGGCAGGGCGAGGAGCCGGGCACGGGTCTCGGCCCAGTCGCTGTCGACGCCCAAGTGCAGTGTCCGGTCGGCGAGTTGGCCCACCAACGTGCTGAAGGTGGTCCGGCGGGTGCGCGGCATCGCGAGGGTCTCGGGATCGACGGCCGCCAGTGCCTCGGCGGACGGGAAGAGATGGGTGAGGCCCCCTTCCGGGTCGTCGACCGGTTCGCCGTGCGCGACGACCAGCCGGGCCGCGTGGGTCCGGGCGGCGGCCGTGGAGACCTGCTGGCCGAGCACCGCCCGTACGGCGAACTCGGCCTCGTCCACGGTCCGCGGCACCCGACGCCCCGGCGCCTTGTCCACCAGCGGCGCGAGCACGGGATCGACGCGCAACTGCTCGTCGACGGCGACCGGGTCGGCGTCCAGGTCGAGCATGCGGCGGCAGCGGCTGATGGCGACGGGCAGGTCGCGCAGATCGCCGAGGGAGAGCCGGCAGGCGATGTGGTCGGGCTCCGGCGTGAGCGCGACGATGCCGTGGCCGTACGGCAGCCGGAGCGTGCGCCGGTACGCGCCGTCGCGCCACTCCTCCACCCCGGGTACGGCGGTCGCGGCGAGGTGCCCGAAGAGGTTGTCGGGGTTGAGCGGGGCCCGGAACGGCAGCCGGAGGCTCAACACCCCCGATGTGCCCGGGGAGTCGGAGCGTTGCCGGGCCGACCGCGTCGCCCGCTCGCGCAGGGCGCTGGGCGACAGCGCGAAGACCTCCCGGACCGTGTCGTTGAACGTCCGGATCGACCCGAACCCGGCGGCGAACGCGATCTCCGCCATCGGCAGCGCTGTCGTCTCGATCAGCAGCCGCGCGGTCTGCGCCCGCTGCGCCCGGGCGAGTGCCAGCGGGCCCGCGCCCAACTCGGCCAGCAGCTGCCGCTCGACCTGCCGGGCGCTGTAGCCGAGCCGCCGTGCCAGTCCCGGCACGCCCTCCCGGTCCACGACCCCGTCCCCCACCAGGCGCATCGCCCGCGCCACGAGGTCTGCCCGCTGGTCCCACTCCGGTGACCCAGGACTCGTGTCCGGCCGGCACCGCTTGCAGGCCCGGAATCCGGCCTGCTGGCACGCCGCGGCACTCGGGTAGAACGTCATGTTCTCCGCCTTCGGCGGTACCACCGGGCAGCTGGGCCGGCAGTAGATCCGCGTGGTCACCACGGCCGTGAAGAACCACCCGTCGAACCGCGCGTCCTTCGACCGCACGGCCCGCACACACCGTTCCGTATCCGCGTACATCCCGTTCCGCATGACTCAAGCATCGGGGAGGGGAGGGGGAAGGGCTGGCGAGAATCCGACATCGTGGTGAGGGCGCCTTGTGACCGCCGAAGCCCTTCAGGGGCGCGGGGAACTGCGCGACCAACCCGTACGGGTCCGCAGCCGCCCTACGACGGACAGCCCCTCCCCCTCAGGCGCTCCTAACCCCTCGCTGCGCGACCCCACGCCGCCTCCCGCAGCAACCGCAGCCCGTTCAGACCCACCAGCACGGTCGACCCCTCGTGCCCGGCCACCCCGAGGGGCAGCGGCAGATGCCCCACCAGGTCCCACACCACCAGCACGGCGATGCACACCCCGGCGATCACCAGGTTCTGCACCACCAGCTGCCGGGCCGCCCGGGACAGCCGCACCACCGCCGGGATCGCGCGCAGCTCGTCGCGCACCACCACCGCGTCCGCCGTCTCCAGCGCGAGATCGGAGCCGGCCCGGCCCATGGCCACTCCGGCGTGCGCGGCGGCGAGCGCGGGCGCGTCGTTGACCCCGTCCCCGACGAACAGGACCTTCGCGCCCCCGTTCTGCAGCTCCCGTACGGCCTCCACCTTGCCGTCCGGCAACAGCTCGGCCCGCACGTCGTCGATGCCGGTGTCCGCCGCCACCCTGGCGGCGGCACGCGCGTTGTCACCGGTCAGCAGGACCGGCGACCCACCGGTCACGGCGGTGAGGGCGGCCACGGCGGCGGGGGCGTCGTGGCGCAGCCGGTCGGCCAGGGTGAGCGTCCCGACGGCGACGCCGTCCCGCTCGACGAGAACGGTCGTCCCACCGGCGACCGCTCCGGTTCCGGCGACCGCTCCGTCCACGGCGTCCACGCCGTCCACGGCGGACTCGTCGCCGAGGCCGCCGTGCTCCCCTGCCCGCCCCACGGTCACCACGTGTCCCTCGACCGTCGCCCGCACCCCCCGGCCCGGCGTGGCCACGAAGTCCTCGGCGGTGGCCACCCGCAGCCCCCGCGCCCCGGCGGCGGCCACCACCGCACGGGCCAGCGGATGTTCACTCGGGTACTCGGCCGCCGCGGCCAGCGCCAACAGTCCCTCCTCGTCGAGGCCGGAGCCCGGCAGCGGTCGTACGGCGACGACCTCGGGTGTGCCCTCCGTGAGCGTGCCGGTCTTGTCGAAAGCGACGGCGTCGATCTCGCCCAGCCGCTCCATCGCGACGGCGGACTTCACGAGGACGCCGTGGCGGCCGGCGTTGGCGATGGCGGAGAGCAGCGGCGGCATGGTGGCGAGGACGACCGCGCAGGGCGAGGCGACGATCATGAAGGTCATGGCGCGGAGCAGCGCGGCCGTGAGGTCCTCGCCGAAGGCCAGGGGGACACCGAAGACGGCGAGGGTGGCGACGACGACCCCGACGGCGTAGCGTTGTTCGATCTTCTCGATGAAGAGCTGGGTCGGCGCCTTGGTGCGCGAGGCCTCCTCGACGAGGCTCACGATGCGGGCGATCACGGAGTCGGCCGGGTCCCGTGCGACGCGGACGCGCAGCGCTCCCGTGCCGTTGAGGGTGCCCGCGAAGACCTCGTCGCCCGGGGCCTTGGGGACCGGCAGCGGTTCGCCGGTGATGGTGGCTTGGTCGGCCTCGCTCTCCCCGTCCAGGACCCGCCCGTCGGCGCCGATGCGCTCGCCCGGGCGGACCAGCACCACGTCACCGACCGCCAGGCGGTCCGTCGGCACGGTCTCCTCGGCGGTGCCGTCCGCCGACAACCGGGTGGCCGTGGTGGGCGCGAGGTCGAGCAGGCCCCGTACGGAGTCCGCGGTGCGGGCGGTGGCCAGGGCCTCCAGGGCGCCGGAGGTGGCGAAGATGACGATCAACAGGGCGCCGTCGAGGACCTGGCCGATCGCGGCCGCGCCCAGCGCCGCGACGATCATCAGCAGGTCGACGTCGAGGCTCTTCTCGCGCAGTGCCCGCAGCCCTTCGAGGGCGGGCTCCCAGCCGCCGGCCGCGTAGGCGATCACATAGAGCGGGCCGTACAGCCAGGCGGAGACCCCGGCCAGGTCCAGGGGGAAGGCGAGCAGGAAGGCGAGGGTGGACGTCAGCGCCCAGCGGGCCTCGGGGAGGGCGAGGACGCGGGTGCGGCGGCTGGGAGCCCGCCCTCGAAGG
>NZ_JARGEE010000350.1:0-9670 GCF_033794485.1 Streptomyces sp. MB09-02B | reverse complement strand
GGGTGGGGGCCGTTTTCGTCCGCGGGTGCGTGGGGCTGGTCGCGCAGTTCCCCGCGCCCCTCAAAAAGCAGGGGCTGCGCCCCGTGCTGTTTGATGAAGGGCCGCAGGCCTCCTTCAGGGGCGCGGGGAACTGCGCGAGAAGCCCCACCGGACCCGCGGACGAAAACGGCCCCCAACCTCCACGCACCCCACCCGGCTTACGCCGTAGGCCACGCCTCCGCCAGCATCTTCCTCGTGTCGGCCAGGAGCTGCGGCAGGATCCGCGTGTGGCCGACGACCGGCATGAAGTTCGTGTCGCCGCCCCAGCGCGGCACGATGTGCTGGTGGAGGTGGGCCGCGATGCCCGCCCCCGCGACCGAGCCCTGGTTCATGCCGATGTTGAAGCCGTGCGCGCCGGAGGCGGTCCGCAGAGCGGTCATCGCCTGCTTGGTCAGCTCGGCCAGCTCGGCGGTCTCCGGGACCGTCAGGTCCGTGTAGTCGGCGACGTGCCGGTAGGGCACGACCATGAGGTGGCCCCCGTTGTACGGGTAGAGGTTGAGCACCGCGTAGACGTGCTCCCCGCGCCTGATGACCAGGCCGTCCTCGTCCGATTTGGCCGGGATCGAGCAGAACGGACAGCCGTCGTCGGCCCCAGGACCGGTCGGCTTGTTCTCGCCCTGGATGTACGCCATCCGATGAGGCGTCCACAGGCGCTGGAACGCGTCCTGCGTCCCCACTCCGATCTGCTGCTCCGGCTCACTCGTCATGCAGTGCAGCATATGGCTTCGCCCGTTCGCGGCGTGTCGCCGGGTGCCGGGGCGGGACGGGCGAGGCCAAGCTGAGGCGATGGACCACGACAGCCTCGCGCTCCGCTGGGAACGCCGCACGGGACGCGTCCTCGCCGGGGCGTCGGCCCTCTTCCTCGCCTCGTACGCGGTGCGGGTACTGGCCCACGACCTCCCCCAGGTCTGGCTCGACCTCTGTCTCGCGGTGACCATGGCGTGCTGGGCGGTCTTCGTCCTCGACTACGCGGTGCGCTGGCGGCTGAGCGGGCTGGGCCCGAGGTTCGTGCGCGTCCACTGGCTGGACACCGTCGTCCTCGTGCTGCCGCTGCTGCGCCCCCTGCGCGTGGTGCAGATCCACGACGCCGTGCAGCGCCGCCACGAACGGCCCCGGCTCTCCCTGCACGCGCGCGTGGCCGTCTACGCGGGCCTGTCCGTGACTCTGCTCGGCTTCACCGGCGCCCTCGCCGTCTACCAGCAGGAGCACGACGCACCGGGCGCGACGATCCTGACGTTCGGGGACTCCGTGTGGTGGACCTGCGCCACGCTCGCCACGGTCGGGTACGGGGACGTCACCCCGGTGACCCCGCTGGGCCGGACGATCGCCGTCTTCCTCATGGCCTGCGGTCTCGCCCTGCTCGGCACGGTGACGGGCTCGTTCGGGACATGGCTGCTCCAGGTGTTCGCGCGGGAGGACGAGCGGAGGCCCCCGGAGAGCTGAACTCTCCGGGGGCCTCGCCCTCACCTCGGTGCGGGTACGCCTCAGATCTGGACGCGGTCCGCCACGACCTGCGCGATCTTCGCGATGGCCTCCTCGACGGGGATGCCGTTCTCCTGCGAGCCGTCGCGGTAACGGAAGGAGACGGCACCGGCCGCCATGTCCTCGTCGCCCGCGATGACCATGAAGGGCACCTTCGCCTTCTGGGCGTTGCGGATCTTCTTCTGCATACGGTCGGAGGAGGCGTCCACGTCGACGCGGAGACCCTGCTTCTTCGCCTCGGAGGCGAACTTCTGCAGGTACTCCACGTGTGCGTCACCGATCGGGATGCCGACCGCCTGAACCGGGGCCAGCCACGCCGGGAACGCGCCCGCGTAGTGCTCCAGGAGCACCGCGAAGAACCGCTCGATCGAGCCGAACAGCGCGCGGTGGATCATGACCGGGCGCTGCTTGGAGCCGTCCGGGCCGGTGTACTCCAGGTCGAAGCGCTCCGGCAGGTTGAAGTCGAGCTGGACCGTGGACATCTGCCAGGTACGGCCGATCGCGTCCTTCGCCTGGACGGAGATCTTCGGACCGTAGAACGCGGCGCCGCCCGGGTCCGGGACCAGCGGGAGGCCCTGCTTCTCGGCGACCTGGCGGAGCGTCTCGGTCGCCTCCTCCCACGCCTCGTCCGAGCCGACGAACTTCTCCGGGTCCTTGGTGGACAGCTCCAGGTAGAAGTCGGTGAGGCCGTAGTCGCGCAGCAGGTTCAGGACGAAGGTGAGCGTCTTGTCGAGCTCGTCCGCCATCTGCTCGCGGGTGCAGTAGATGTGCGCGTCGTCCTGGGTGAAGCCCCGGGCGCGGGTGAGGCCGTGCACGACGCCGGACTTCTCGTACCGGTACACGGTGCCGAACTCGAAGAGGCGCAGCGGCAGTTCACGGTAGGAGCGGCCGCGCGCGTCGAAGATCAGGTTGTGCATCGGGCAGTTCATGGGCTTGAGGTAGTAGTCCACGCCCTCGTCGAGCTGCATGGGCGGGTACATGCCGTCGGCGTACCAGTCCAGGTGGCCCGACACCTCGAAGAGCTTTCCCTTCGTGGCGTGCGGGGTGTAGACGAACTCGTAGCCCTCCTCCTCGTGCCGGCGGCGCGAGTAGTCCTCCATGACCCGGCGGATGATGCCGCCCTTGGGGTGGAAGACGGCGAGGCCGGAGCCGATCTCGTCCGGGATGGAGAACAGGTCGAGCTCGTTGCCCAGCTTGCGGTGGTCGCGCTTCTCGGCCTCGGCGAGGAAGTCGAGGTGGGCCTTCAGCTCCTCCTTGGAGGGCCAGGCGGTGCCGTAGATGCGCTGGAGCATGGGGTTCTTCTCGCTGCCGCGCCAGTACGCGGCGGCGTTGCGCATCAGCTTGAAGGCCGGGATGTTGCGGGTGGTGGGCAGGTGGGGACCACGGCAGAGGTCCTTCCAGCACAGGTCACCGGTCTTGGCGTCCAGGTTGTCGTAGATCGTCAGCTCTCCGGCGCCGACCTCGACGTCCGCGCCGTCGTCGGAGGAGGCCGAACCCTTGAGGCCGATCAGCTCCAGCTTGTACGGCTCGTTCGCCAGCTCCTCGCGGGCGGCCTCGTCGGTGACGACGCGGCGGGAGAAGCGCTGGCCGCGCTTCTGGATCTCCTGCATCTTCTTCTCGACGGCCTTGAGATCCTCGGGCGTGAACGGCTTCTCCACGTCGAAGTCGTAGTAGAACCCGTCCCGGACCGGCGGGCCGATACCCAGCTTCGCCTCCGGGAACAGCTCCTGCACGGCCTGGGCCATGACGTGCGCGGTGGAGTGGCGCAGGATGTTGAGGCCGTCCTCGGAGGAGATCTCCACGGCCTCGACGGTCTCGCCGTCCTTCACCTCGTACGCGAGGTCCTTCAGCTCTCCGGCCACGCGGGCCGCGACGATGGTCCGCTCGCCGGCGAAGAGGTCGGCGGCCGTAGTGCCCGTCGTCACCACGCGCTCTTCCCGCTCGGAATCGCGTTGGATGATCACACGGACGTCGGACACCGGTCTCTCCTGACTGAAGGGGACCACCTACGGATTTCCGTAGGCGGTCCCCGAATCGTACCGAGCCAGGGGTGCCCTCTGCGAAACGGTTAAGGGCGGACGCGGTCAGGGCGGACGCGGTCAGTCCCCTCCGCACGCCTCCTCGAAGAAGGCCGTGATCTCCGCGGTCTCCTGCAGCGACTTCATCAGCCGGTCGCGTTCGGCCTCGTCGACCTGCACGGGTGCGATCCCATCGGCGTTCGTCAGCCGTCGGAAACCGCCCCGGCTCTCCAGCCTGCCGTGCACCCGGACCGGAAGGCCGACGAGATGGGCCTGCCCCGCGATCCGGTACGACTCCTCGTCCAGGGTCATCCGGACGTGCGGGACCTCGGCGCCGGCGATGACCCGCAGTCGTACCGTGCCCTCGCCGCGCGCCGCCGACCGGCGCATCCGCACCACGGCCCCGGTGATGCGCACCGGCATCGGGGGTTCCGACCGGAGGTAGCGGGCCCCGGCCTCGCGCAGTACGGGCAGGTCGCCCGGGGAGAACTCGACGGGGTCGGCCGGTGTCGCGCCGCCTGCGGGGACCCCGGCGGCGGGTGCCCAGTCGACGGCGACGCGGGCGCCCTCGGTGCCGCGGACGAGGGCGACGAGGGCCTCGGTCAGCTCGTGGCTGACCCCGGCCTCGACGGCGCCGTCGAAGGCGTCCATGCCGCCGGTGGCGCGCTGGTAGTCGATGGCCTCGCGGGCGGCGTAGAGGGCCTGGTGGAGTCGTAAGGCGAGGGACCGGCCGGTGGCGACGGGGACGAAGGCGGTCAGCCGGCGCCCGCCGGGGGCCGCGCCGACGAGGACACCGTCGAGCGAGGCGGCGGCGGGCAGGCGGTGCCGGGCGCCGTGGTAGCCGGCGCGGGCGCGGGTGGCCAGGGCAGCCGCGAGGAGCATCTGGCGGGCGGCTGAGCGCAGTTGGTCCTCGACGACCCAGGAGGCGGTGCCGAGGGGGCCGGTGGGGACGTCGCGCCACCAGTGGATCTCGTCGCTGGGCAGGGTGAGGGCGATGAGCACGTCCCGCGCGGCAGGCGAACCGCTGCGGGACAGCGCCGTGAGCGCCTCGCCGAGCAGGTCGTCGCTGTCGGGGAAGGCCCGGTTCTCCGGCACGAGCAGGCTCATGGCCCGCCCGGCCGGCTCGGGCGGGGTCCAGCGCCCGTACCGCCCGGTGGCTCCGCCGCGCCGCTGCCACCCGTGCCGTCGCAGCAGGGCGCCCAGCACGGCGGGGTCCACCTGTGCGGGGTCGGGCGGCTGGGTCCAGGCGGGTTCGACGGCGTGGGGCCGCGCGGGACCTGCGGGCCGGTTGATGGGGCGGCGCGCGGAGACGCCCGCGGTCCGCGGGCGCGGGGTGTCGTCGATGGGGCCGTGGGTCACGGTCTGCCTCCCGTTCCGACCCGCGTCATGATCTCGCAGAGCGCTCGGTCGTCGAAGATGCGCGAGGTCGGGACGCGCACGGTGGTGCGGCGCCGACCGGTGATCGGGTGTCCGGCGAGATTGGTCCAGTAGCAGCAGTGCCGCAGGTCGAGCCGGTCGTGGCCGGCCCGCAGCCACTGCTCCCGCGACCTGGGGACGATCATCACGACCAGGATCTTGTGCACCGAGACGGGGGTGCGGGCGAGCTTCGCCAGGTGGTCGTTGTCGAGGGTGAAGGAGAAGGAGCGGCCCGGGGGGTTCGGCGCGAGCTGGTAGGTGGCCTTGAGCTGCACCTTGATGGTGACCTCGTCGTCGACGGTGTGACCGGGCGAGCCGTGACTGACGTGCCAGTCGATGCCGTTGTCCGGAAAGGGCTGGGACAGGGAGCAGCCGGCGGCGGCCGCCACGGCGTGGAGATAGCCCACCTGCAGGGTCTCCATGCAGGCGGTGGTGGCGAGGGAGCCGCGGAGCGGTTCCGCGTGCTCGGGCAGCAGCCCGCCCCGCTCGGGCTGCGCTATGGCCATGACCAACAGCCTTCCGCTACAGGTGTTTCCCCGTGCCGAGCCCCTGAACTGCACAGACCCGTACTTCTGTTGTCTCCGTCCGGCGTACGGCGCAAACAGCCCGGGTATCACCAAACTGGCAGAAGACGGGGCGTCAGCTGCCGTGGGTGAACGAGGAGTTGTGGACACATGACGTGTTGGTACGAGGGGCCCTTGGCGGCGTTCGACACGGAGACCACGGGTGTGGATGTCGAGACCGACCGGATCGTGTCGGCCGCCGTCGTCGTCCAGGACGCGCCCGGCACCCGCCCCCGGGTGACCCGGTGGCTGGTGAACCCGGGCGTGCCGGTGCCCGCCGCGGCGACGGCGGTGCACGGGCTGACGGACGAGCGGTTGCAGCGCGACGGCCGGTGGCCGTCGCCGGTGATGGAGGAGATAGCCAGGGCGCTGGCCGAGCAGGCGGCGCGCGGCCGCCCGCTGGTCGTGATGAACGCGCCGTTCGATCTGACCCTGCTGGACCGCGAGTTGCGACGGCACCGCGCCTCGTCGCTGGATCGCTATGTCGAGACGACGCCGTTGCGGGTCCTCGATCCGCGGGTCCTGGACAAGCATCTGGACCGCTACCGCAAGGGCCGGCGCACGCTCACCGATCTGTGCGCGCACTACGAGGTGACCCTGGACGGCGCGCACGACGCGGCGGCCGACGCGCAGGCCGCGATGGACGTCGTCCGCGCGGTGGGCCACCGCTTCGCGACTCGGCTCGCCCGCCTCTCCCCCGCCGAACTGCACACCCTGCAGGCGGTGTGGCACGCGGCCCAGGCCCGTGGCCTCCAGGCCTGGTTCGCCCGCAGCGGCACGGAGGAAGCGGTGGACCCGGCCTGGCCGTTGCGCCCGGATCTGCCGGCCGCCGCGGCATGAGAAAGGCCGGTCCGCTGCTGCGGACCGGCCTTTTCCCGGTGGGCGATACTGGGTTCGAACCAGTGACCTCTTCGGTGTGAACGAAGCGCTCTCCCACTGAGCTAATCGCCCGGGAACGGAGTGAACAATACAGGCCCTGACGGCTCTGGTTCAAACCGCTTGCCCGCCCGCCGTGAGGTACGCGAGGAGTCCTCGTCGCCCTGCCCGCATCATCAGCGCGTGGTTGGCGCGGAAGACCGGCCGTCCCGGCACGGCGAACCGTCGCAGCAGGGGTTTGGAGACGTCGACCTCCTGGTCGTAACGGGCGAGCGTGCCGGTCCCGTCGGCGGTGAGCGTCCACCGGGCCCAGCCGTCCACGTCACCGGTCATCTCGATCTCCAGGACCCCGGCCGCCCGGTCGCTCCGCACCTCCCGCGCGGTGAAAGCGAGGTCGTAGGGGAGGACCGAGCGGATCCTGACGGTGCCGGTGGTGTCGTCGAGCCGGGTCACCTCGCGGACCTGCGGCCACCAGTCCGGGTAGTCGTCGACGCGCTGGAGCACGTCGTACACGGCGCTGGGCCCGGCGGGCAGGTTCCAGAGGCTGAGAAAGCGGTAGTGGCACCAGTCCATGGTCGGATTCTGCCTGCACAGGGCCGGGTCGGGCGGGATGCGCAGCACCGGTTCGCGCGGGAAGTGAGTACGTCCTGAGTATCCGCACTCATGTCGTACGCCGTGACGCGGACCACACTCCGATGCATGACGTCCTTTCCGTCCCCTGCCGAGGAGTTGCGGGTCCTCGACGCCGAGCTGCGGCACCTCGACGCCCGCCGCGCCTTCCTGCTGAGCCGCCGCGCGTGGCTGGTCAACGCCCTGTACGCCGCCGCGCCCGGGCCCACGTCCACCGCGCCGCCCGTACGGCGCCCCGAGGCGTCGGCGCCCCGCGTCCAGAACGTGCTGCTGGTCCTCGGGGGCGTCCTGCTGACCATCGCGGCGATCGCGTTCACGCTGGTCAGCTGGGGGCACATGGGCATCGCGGGCCGGGCGCTGGTGCTCGGCGCGGTGACAGTGGCCTCACTCGGCGCTCCCGTGCTCCTCCTCCGGCGCGGCTTGCGTTCGACGGCCGAGGCGGTCGCCGGCCTGGGCCTCGCCCTGACCGTCCTGGACGCGTACGCCCTGCACGAGGTCGCGTTCACCGGGGCGGACGGCACGGGGTACGCGGCGGCCGCGACGGCGGTGCTCGCTGCGGTGTGGGCGGCGTACGGGCTGGGGCTCGGCGCGCTGCCGACCGGGGCGGCGAAGTCCGGCTCGACCCTGCCCCGCACGGGCCTGGGCCTGCCGCTCCCCCTCGCCCTGGTCGCCGCGCAACTCCCGCTCCTCCTCTGGTCGTTCGCGGTGAACGCGAGCGTGGAGACGGTCACGGCGGTGCTGCTGGTGACAGCGGCCGCCGACACCGCGATCGCGCTCCGGGTGCTCCTCAAGCCGGTACGGATCGTCGCCGTGGTCGGCGCGTCCGGCTGGGGTGCCTGGGGTGTACTGGCGGCCGGGTGGCTCTCGTGGGCCGCCGCCGGCCCGAGCGCCGCCGCCCGTGCGGCGGCGCTCCTCGCCCTCGCGGCGGCGATCGCCCTCACGACCGCCTGGCTCGCCCCGAAGCCCGCCCTGGCCCTCGGCACCGCCCTCACCGGCGGACTGCTCACAGTGGTCGGCCTCGGCGGCATCGCCCGCGCGGTCCTGCCCGAGGTGTGGACGGTCCCGGCCCATCTCCTCTGCGGGATCGCCCTGTTGACAGCCGTACGGGCACAGGCCCCCGAGCCCGTACGGCGTGGTCTCGTCCACGCCTCCGCCGTCGTCCAGGGCCTCGCGCTGGCCACCACGGTGCCGGTGGTGGCGATCGCGCTGCTGGGACCGGTCAGCCTGCTGGAACGGATCTGGTCCGGCGCGCCCGCGGACGTCCGCGCGTCGGTGACGCTCGACGCTCCGTGGCCCCCGAACGCGGCGACCGTCCCCCTCGTCCTCGCCGCCGTCGCCGGGGTACTGGCCCTGACCGGACGCACCGCCCCGTGGCGGACCCCGGCCCTGGTCGGTGCTTCGGTCCTCGCCTGGGCGACGGTTCTGGTCCTCCCGGCGGTCCTGGAACTGCCGTACGTGGTCGGGCTGGTGACTCAGGGGGTCCTGATGGCGGCAGCCCTGGCCCTGGCCGGACTCGTACGGTCGGCGGCGCCCGTGCCCTCTCAACCGTCCGAGTCCACTCAGTCTCCCGAGCCCACTCAGCCGTCCAAGCCGTCTGATCGCCTACGGTCTCCGCTGCCGCTCACGGGCACCCTCCTGGCCCTGGTCACCTCGGTGAGCCTGATCCTCCACTCCCTGGCCACCGAACCCGCGACCCTCACCGCCCTCGCGACCTCGACCGTCCTGTTCGCGGCGGCGGCCTGGCGCACGGACCTCGGCGCCCTCGCCGCGCCCGCTTCCCTCGCCCACGCCACGGCTCTGACCTGCGCTATCGGCGCGTCCGTCGGCTGGCAGCCGCAGCACACCGCCCTGCTCGTCCTGACCGTTCCGGCGATCGCGGCCCTGCTCGCGGCGCGCCTCGGCGACTCGCCCATGACGATCCCGGTCGAGGCGTCCGGGGCCGCGGCCGGCCTCCTGGCCATCGCCCTCTCGGCCACCCACCCGCCGCTGCTGGCCCTGACGCTCGCGCTCTGCGGAGTGATCGTCACGGGCAGGGCCGTACGACCGGACCGCCGACACCTCGGCTATCTGGCCGCCGCGCTCTTCGTGGCCGCCTCGTGGGTACGGCTGGCGGTCTGGGAGGTCGGATCGCCCGAGGCGTACACCCTGCCGGTGACCCTCCCGGCCCTGGTCGTCGGCCTGCTGCGCCGGCGCCGGGACATGACGGCCTCGTCCTGGACGGCGTACGGCCCGGGACTCGCCGTCACGCTCGTCCCGAGCCTCTTCGCGGCCTGGGGCGACACCCACTGGCTCCGCCCCCTCCTGCTGGGCGCCGCAGCCCTGGCCGTCACCCTGCTGGGCGCCCGGCACCGCCTCCAGGCCCCGCTCCTCCTGGGCGGTGCCACCCTCGCCCTGGTCGCCCTGCACGAACTGGCCCCGTACATCGCCCAGGTGGTGGACGCCCTCCCCCGTTGGGTACCCCCGGCACTCGCGGGCCTGGCCCTGCTCGCCCTGGGCGCCACGTACGAGCATCGGTTGCGCGACGCCCGACGAGTGCGGAACCTCTTCGGAAGGCTGAGCTGAGGCGCGCCCCGTCAGGGGCACGGGGAACTGCGGACCAGCCACAACGAACCCGCAGTTCCCCACCGCCCCCAGGCACCCCGAAAC
>NZ_JARGEE010000034.1:0-36162 GCF_033794485.1 Streptomyces sp. MB09-02B | reverse complement strand
GCCCTCGTCCGCGAGTCCGTCCGCGCCCCCGCCCCCGTTTCCCTCCACCGTCACGATCGCCCAAGCGACGTGGCGGCGGTGGAGCGGGGGAGGGGCGAGGAGGACGGACAGAGGGCTCCCCTCTTCCAGCAACTCCCAAGCCCGGAACAGCTCTTGGGTGATCAGGTCCCGCATACCCGCCGTCACCTGGTCCGTGCACGAGCGGACCGGGGCCGAGGGGGTGGCGATGGTGAGGGGGAGGAGCGGGCCGGAGCCGTCCGCGAGGTCGCCCACCGGCTCGCGCCAGTCCCACGCCGCCCACGTCGCGAAGAAGTGCCGGAGGAGTTCGGCCGGCGGCAGGCCGCCCGCGTCACCCGCCTCCCGCGCCGTGCGGGCCGCCAGCACGGACCACGCCAGGCCCGGAACCCCGCCGAACAGTGCCGAGTCCAGGCCCCTCGCCCTCGCCCACGCCTTGACCTGCCCGGCCAGCCGCGTGAACGCCGGACCGTGTGCGCCCACCGACGCGAGCACGGCCTCCGCGTCGCTCACCGCGCTGAGCGCGATCGCCGCCGCCTCGCCCAGCTCGGCCCGCCGCGCCACCGCCTCCGCCGGATCCAGCACGCCGGTGGCCACGACCGCCAGATCCACGTCCAGCCCGTCGACCCGCAGCCGTACGCCGGGTACGCGCGCGCCGGTCACCTCGCGCACGTCGCCGACCGACGCATGCGTCATCGCGGCCAACTTCGCCTGCACATCGGCCAGTTCGACCGGTCCTGGCAGTGCCGCCACCAGGTCCAGGTCCGCCCCCGGCAGCGCGCAGCCCATGCGCCGGGAGCCGACCACGTGCACGACGCCGTCCGGGAGTGCCTCCGCGATGAGGACAGCGGCCCGGTCGGCCACCTCGTCCCCGCCGGCCCCGCCCACCTCGTACGGCGTCGACTCCTCCGCCCACCGCACCTCTCCCGTCCCCAGGCTCACCGTCCCGCGCACCCGCATGGGCTCGTCCCCGCGCCGCGACACCAGCGCCAGTTCGCCGACCTTCGCCCGCATGGGGGTCAGCCGGGCCTCGCAGGCCGTGGCCAGGGCGTTCGGGTCGGTGGTGCGGCCCAGGCTGAGGTGAGGGGTGAAGCCCTCGCGGCGGCCCCGGCAGTGCGGGAAGTGCCGTACGAGGGTGCTGTGCAGGTCGGCCCACGGGCCCTCCCCGGCGGCCGCCGGGTCGAGCCACACCGTCGCGTCGTCCCGGTGCCCGAACCAGTGCACGCCCTCCAGCCGGGCGTCGAACGGAGGTGCCGCGGCCGTCATCGACGACGCGAGCACCGCGGCCGCCTCCTCGAAGGCGTGTTCCGGTACGAAGCCGAAGAGGAGGTTCACATGGGGCGGCCAGCGGTGGATCTGCGGGTCGTGCTCCCGGCGGACGGCCTGGATCGGCGGCCACAGCTCCTCGGGAGGCAGCCACGCCAGTGCCGTACGGGCCGTCGGCCGGGCGGCGAGGCTCGCGGGAGCGCCCGTGTCCGGGGCGTCCGGTGTCACCTCCGCCCGCACGCCGTAGTGGTCCGAGATGTACAGCCCCTCCGGCGTCGGCACGTCCCCGCACAGGTCGGCCCGCACCACCCGCAGCCCCGCCCCGCGCAGCAGCACCCGGTCCAGACGGGACGCCCGCCCCGACAGGGACGAGATCGCGGCCAGCGGGTTGGTGCCCGGGTCGAAGGTCGGGGTGGCGTCGGCGGCGCCGTGGGCCTCGCTCCAGGCGTCCCGCATGCCGAGGGTCAGCTGAGGTGTGTCGCCGCCGTCGTTGAAGTCGCCGAGCAACAGCAGATCGGTGTCGAGGCCCGCCAATCCCTCGGCGACACGGGCCAGTTCGGCGGCTCGGCGGCCGACGCCGTCCGTGGAGTGGTCACTGCTCAGATGCGTCGCCGCCACGACGAGGGGGCGTACGCCGGTCTCCACGACGACGGCGGTCACCGCCTTGTGCGGCCCCAGCGCGTGGAACGCGGCCTCGCGGACGGGCAACCGGCTCAGGAGGAGCAGACCGCACTCGTCCACGTCCCGCCCGCGCGGATCCGTCCCGAGGGCCCAGTCCTCCCGAACCCAGGGCTCGCGCAGCAGCATGGCCAGCAGCTCCGCCTCGACCTCCTGCAACGCGATCACGTCCACGTCGGCCTCACGCAACGCCCGCAGCAGCAACGGCCTGCGGCGGGCGCTGTCGACGAGGTCGGCGTCGTAGCGGTCCCAGAGGGTGTTCCAGGTCAGCACCCGCACGTCCCCGAGGCCGGGTGGCGCGGCCGAGGCCCCGCCCGGCGCACGAGTCGCGGGCGCCCATGCCTCGTCGTCCCACACGTGCGGTGTGCGCGCCGTGAAGAACGGCGCGCGGAGCAGACGCGCTTCCCTTACGCGCCCCGCGTCCGTCGCGTCGATCCGGTCCACCCCCGTGGCCCGGTCCCAGACCAGCTCGCCGTCCGCCTCGATGAACAGCACCCGGTGCCACGGGATCTCGCCGCCGGGCACGAACGCGGGCAGCGGGACCCGCTTGGGCGCGGCGTTCCGTTGCAGGACGCCGAGCACGAAGCGGGCCGGGTCGAAGCGCGTGTCCCAGCGCACCCGGTGGTAGATCTCCTCGCTCGTCCGCACGGTTCCTCAGACCTCTTCCTCAGATCTCGTTCTCCATGGTCCCGCTCGCACCGACGTACCAGGTGCGGTGCGCGTCGCCCGGATACGGCGGGGCGAAGCGGCGCAGCTGGCCGGTGAGCACCTCGGGCGGCACCGGATGCTCGCGCCGGGCGTTGCGCCGTACGAGCTCGTCCTCGTCGACCAGGACCACGGCGTGGGTGATCAGCGCGTTGCGGCGGTGGGCGATCGCGTGCACCAGTGAGCGCTGCTGGTGCGTGAGGGAGGTGGCGTCCCACACCGTCGTCCCCCCGGCGGCGAGCGCCGCGTCCAGCCGGTCCAGCCCGGCGCGCAGCACCTCGGCGTTGGCCGCCTGGTCGGCGCGTGCGCCGCGCGCAGCGCGCAGGTCGTCCAGTGATACATACGCGTCCACTCCCGCGAGCCCCCGCGCGAACGAGGTCTTGCCGCTGCCCGCCGGACCGACCAACTGGATCAGCCCCGGGAAGGCCCCCGACCTCCACCGCCAGGTGGCCGCGACGGCCTCCTGGACCCCGGCGGAGGTGCCGATGGGGCCCCCGGCGGGGCCGCCCCCACCGATCCGCCCCCGCACGTACGCCTCCCGCGCCTCGGCCCGGCACCGGACCGCCGCGTCGGCCGACAGCTCCGCGAACGCCTCCGCCAGGGCCCCCTCGTCGAGGCCCCGCACCTCCTCGGCGTGCAGCGCCGACCACTCCACCTGTTCGCGCGCCTCGTCCGTCGCCGCCGTGGCCCGGGCGACCGCGTGCAGCAGACCGAGATCGGCGGCCAGGGACAGCCGGGCCAGGCCCGTCCGGCGGTCCTCGTCGGGATAGGGCCGGTGCAGCGCGGGGTGCAGCCCCACCAGGTCGGCGACCCGCCGCGCGAGCGGCATCCCCACGACCCCGGCCAGCCGGGCGGCCACCCGGGCCCGCCGGCCGCCCGGGACGTGCTCGTGCAGCAGCGCGGCCAGGACGCCGGCGAGCCGCTCGTCCCCCGTCCGCCCCTCCGGGTCGAAGCGGGCCACGGCCTCCCGGTCCCCCTCGCCGGGCAGTCCAACGGCCTCCGCCAGCGCGTCGGCGTCCGCAGGCGCGCCGGAGCGCACGGCCCACAGCGGCGCACGCGCCCCCAGCCCGTTCTCCACGACGGCCGCATGCATCCAGTGGGTGTCCGTCCGTACATGCCCGGCCCGCACCCACTTGGCGACGCACGCGCCGAACTCGTCCGCGGCGAAACCGTCCACGACCCGGACGACGTACCCCTCCTGCCGCCCGAGGTCCAGCCGCAGGGCGCGCAGCGCCTTCTCGTCGAACACGCCCCGCCACAGCACCCGCGGCACGGGCACCCCGAGGCCGTGCAGAAAGGCCACGGTCCGGTCCCAGTCCAGGCAACGCCCGTCCCCGTCCCACACCGAGAAGCCGTAGAACCAACTGTCCAGGTCGTCGTACGCGATCGAATGCCGGGCGAACACGTTCTCGCCGCACACCCGCCAACCGTGGGGTATGGCAGGACCGATCCGGGCCTGGAGCGCCTTGACCCAGGTACGGGAGGGGTGGTGCGCGGAGTCGAGTGAGCGGGCGTGCACGCCGTCGGCGTACAGGGTGGTGTTCTCGCCGTCGAGCTTCTCGGTCACGACGACCTCCCGGCCGCGCAGGCCGGACAGGTCGGTGACCCGTAGATCGTCGACGGTGGCGCCGGGGGACCAGGGCAGATGCCGGGTCCGCGGATAGTGCGTACGCATGATGGACGTTCCCCCGTGACAGCCGACTTACCTGATCAGAGTAGGAGTGCGGCTCGTGGGCGGGCGAGCGGATTATCGGCGGCCTAGGGTCCGGGTATGAAGCCCCGAGCGGGCGTCGGGCTCACCTCGGTCATGGTGGCGCTCACGCTGACGACCGGCATGATCGAAGCCGTCAGCTTCCTCGTCCTCGGCCCGGTCTTCACCGCGGTGCAGACCGGTAACCTCCTCTTCCTCTCCTTCGCGCTCACCGGCGCCGTGGATCTGTCACCGACCGCCTCGGTGGTCTCGTTCGCCGGTTTCGTGGCCGGAGCGGTACTGGGCTCCCGCTTCGAGTCGACCGTGGACGCGCACGGCCACCGCTGGTTCGGGCCCGCGCTGATCGTCGAGGCCCTGCTGCTGGGGCTCGGCGGACTGGTCGCCTGGCGCACGGGCCTCACCACGCCGGGCTCCCCGGCCGACGACCCGCACTACGCGGTGATCGCCCTGGTCGCCGTCGCCATGGGCATGCGCAACATCACCACCCTGCGGGCACGGGTCGCGGACCTGCCCACCACGGTCTCCACCCGCGCCCTGACCGCCCTGCTCGGCGGCCTCACCGACCCCCGCATCGGGGCGGGCTCCGGAAAGGAGGGCCGCCGCCTCGCCTCGGTCGGCGCGATGTTCACCGGGGGCCTCCTGGGCGCCTGGCTCCTCCACGAGGACATCCACCCGGCGGTGGTCCTGCTGCTCCCCGCCCTGCTGGTGCTCGCCCTGGGTACGGCCTACTGGGCGATGCCGCGCCGGCGTACGTCGGAGCCGGGCTGAGGCTGACCGTGGTCATCGCGCGACTGCCCTCACCCCTCACCCTTGCGCCTCCAGGTTGAGGCTGCGCCTCTCGCCGGGAGGAGCCGGTCGTCCCCGGTCGCCCCGCCGGATCGAAGCGGGCTACGGCCCCCCGGTCCCCTCGCCGGGTACCTCGACGGCCGCACGCGAGGCCGACCCCCATTCGGGCGCCGATGAGGGAGCGGCCGCAGGTCTCCCAGGGGCGGCCTCGCCCCTTCTCAGCGGTAACGGATCACGTGCAGTCGGTGCACGCCTGTCGGGTCCAGGGACGCGGGGGAGCCGGTCGCCCCGTCGACCAGCATCACGCCGCCCGCGATCTTGGGAGCGGTCACCAGCCATCCCACCGCCTCGCGCGACCGGCCGTCCGTGCGGCGCACCCAGACCAGGGCCCGCGCTTCGGCGGGCAGCACCGACAGGGCCTCGAGCGCGTCCGGCCAGTCCGCGTGCTCGGACACGGAGAGGACCGAGCCCAGCTCCGAGAGCGTCGGTTCGAACCAGGACGCGCGGCCGGGCTGGGGCGGTACGGGGACGTCCGCCGAGCCGGGGGTCTCACCGGCGTCCCAACGGGCCAGCCAGGCCCAGGGATCCGAGTTGGGCAGGCCGAACGGCGCGGTGTCGTCCTTGGGGACGACGAGGGTGGCGTCGAGGAGGGCGTCCTGCCAGTGGCCGTCACGCAGAAAACGGACGGTGTTGCAGGAGAAGACCCAGCCGCACCGGGTCTCGTCCTGGGCCGTCGGGGCTGCCAGGTCGACCTGCCCCTGATACGCGTCGTCGAGCCAGAGCCGGGCCTTGGCCACGGCTTCGGCGAAATCCGCCGCCGACCGCTCCTACGGAAGCCGCCGGCGGCCGTGTGCGACGGGCAGGGCACGGAGGAGGACTAGCTCGCGCACCAGGTCCGTGTCGAGCCGGGCGAGCGACGACGTCAGCCCGTCCAGCAGGACGACCTGGCCCCCGTTGTTGTGCGCGTACAGCAGGTTGCCGGTCGCCTCGTGGCCGCCGATCTCGCGTCGTACCCACACCACGCCCCGGGTGTCCGGGCCCGGCTCGGTGACGGCTTTGACCACGTCGTCCCAGCCACCGACCGGGACCCGCGTGAACTCGGGGAAATAGCGGCGCTTCAGCCGCGCCACCCAGCCCGGCGCCTCGTCGGCCGGACGCCAGGGGAGGGGGACGGATCGGGCGCCGTCGATCGCCGCGTGCAGGGTCACCGTGCAGCCCCGGGCGTTGATCCGGCGGGGCTGGCCCGAGACCCGGGCCGCCGTCTCCTGAGGGGATGCGGCCGCGAGCAGGTCGGCGAGCGGGTCGCTCGGGGCTGGGTGGAACGGGGAGCCGCCGTCCTTGGGGACCGCCACCGACGCCGCGAGCATCGGCGTACGCGGATAGCCGGACTGGGGGACTGTCCGGCAGGCCAGCACCCACGCCGTGTCCGTCTCGTGCACCGGATGCGGCGCGGTCGGTTCGACGAGACCGCCGTACGTGGCCGCGAGCCAGTCCGCTGCCCGCCGCTCCGGGCCCGGCAGCTCAGCCACGAGCACCGCGTCCGCCGCGCGGACTCGCGGCGTGTCCGGTGTCGCCCGTGTCCCAGGGTGCGAGCATCACGCGCATCTGGTCCCGGTACTCCACGCCCCGGGACCAGGCTCCCGGCCAGGTGGCTCCCACAGAGGCCCCCGCGAACGCCCCGGCCAGCGCCGCGATCGAGTCCGAGTCACCCGAGGACCACGCCGCCCGGCGCACCGCGGTGACCGGCTCGTCGGGAAAGAGGAGGAAGCAGTACAGGGCGGCCGCCAGCGCTTCCTCGGCGATCCAGCCCGCGCCGGTCACCGCGCAGGGGTCCTGGTCCGGGTCCGGCGCGCGCAGCGCCGCCTCGACCCTGTCCAGGGCGCGCAGGCACTCGTCCCAGCCGTGGGCGATGTACGCCGACGGATCCGTGGCGCCGGCGCGCTGCGCCAGGTCCCCGAGCCAGGCGGAGTGGTAGGTCGTCCGCGACTTCAGGGCGTAGTGGCGGAGCCAGGGGAGGAGTTCCACGGGGGCGCAGTTGTGGGTGAGGAGCCAGACGGCGTAGGCCGTCAGGTCGCTCGCGGCCAGTGCCGTCGGGTGGCCGTGGGTCAGCGCCGCCTGCAACTGGGCCGCACCGGCCCGCTGTTCGGCGGTCAGGCCCGGTACCAGGCCGACCGGGGCGACCCGCATGTTCGCTCCGCAGCCCTTCGACCCCAGCACGCTGGCCGCCTGCCACGGCCCGCCGCGTTCGAGCGCGGCACAGGCGGTCAGACAGGTCTGGCCCGGGGCGCGGTTGTTGTCGGGGGAGTGCAGCCACTTCACGAAGTGGGCGCGCAGAGCCGGTTCGAGCGTTGCGGCCGAGAACGGCTCGACGGCGTCCCGCGTCACGTCCACCAGCGCGTCCCCGACCGCCAGCGCCATCTGGGTGTCGTCGGTCACCAGCGCCACACCGTTGGTGAACGGCAGTTCCAGTTCCCGCCAGGTTCCGTATCTGGCGGTCATCTGGTCCAGGCTGAGGAACTCGGTCGGATAGCCCAGCGCGTCCCCGATGGCCAGGCCGACCATCGCGCCCGTCGCCCCGCCCTTGACCCGGTCCAGGCCCCACTTCTTCCTGGCGAGGTCGTCGACCACGATGATGCTGGACGCCTCGGTGAGCGAGCCCGGGACGACATGGCTGCGGGGGCTGAAGGGCGAGTCGCGGATCAGCTCGGCCAGCGCGGCGGTGGGGGCGATGCCGCGTTGCTTGGCGTTGCGCATCCTGTCGCCCCACACGCCGAATTCGTTGTGGGCCGCGGGGCTCGCGTCGCTTCGGACACGCACCCCGCCGGCCTCGTCCTCGTCGTTGGCCCACACGTAGCCAATCACCTGCTCGGTGGTGTCGGCCACGGCAAGGTACTGGACCGGCTTGTCCGTGTGGCGGGCGTAGCGTGGCGGCCCTCCCGTCACCACGAACGCCATGTCCGCTTCGAAGCGATGATTCTTCCGCGGTTGCGAGTCCATAAAAACACCCATCCTAGTTACTCGGAAGTACGTGGCCGTAGATTTGATACTGGCCGTTCTCGTCCTCGAAGGCGCGGGTCACTTTGTAACTCATTCCCCGGCCCAGCAGCAATTCTCGCTCGGTCACTCCGAAATCGCTGACATTCTCGATCCACGTCCCATGAGTTCCCTCGGGAACACGCAGACGCAGAATCGCTTCCTTTCCTTCGAAGCTGGGCACCGGATGGTTTCCGAGTGAGCTTGACGTATAGCCAGGATCGGTGATTTCCCTGCCGACCAAGTCTTTGACGTCTTCGAATTCCACATGACGGATGCCTGTGCCGCGAACGACCATGACGTCCTCCGGGATCGGCTTCCCGGCGAGAGCCCTGTCGACTTCCTCGATATTGCGGAGCACTTCTGGAGTGCCCCATTCCTCCTTACCGCGAAGGAACCCGTTCATCTCCTTGTAGGTGGCCGAACCCGGCGCGCCAGGAATCGGCGGTTCCTTGCTGTAATCCCTGAGCGCATCCTTGGCGGAGTCCGGAAGGTCGTCCACGTAATTGTTCCAGTGGTCCCGCCCGTAGGAGACCGCCGAGTCGGGATCCCTGAACGACACCGCGCCGTCGCTCAGCTCGGCGGCGGCCACCTCATGGCGCTGTGCGTGGGTGAGGCCGTTCCACACGTCGTCGGGGACGTGTGGGGAGTGCTGGAAGCCATTGTCCGGCGTCCCGCCGTTGAGGTCCCTGATACCCGGATAGTTCTCGTCAAGGAACTTCTGCGCCGCCGCCGCATCCATCGAGTCCGCGTGCAGGGCGCGGCCCGTCGGGGCGAGGTCGTCGGCGAGCCGCACCCCCTGGGACGTCAGATTCGAGGCGCCGGCCTCCAGCCCCTCCTTCACACCGACGCGGATTCCGGTGCGGGCCAGGCCCGCACCCTTCGTCCCGAGGAGTTCGGGGAGGAGGCGGCCGATGAACTCGGAGCGGTCCTTCTGGAAGCCGTCGACGACGGCCTGGGCGACGCGTTCGGGGTGGGCGGCGGTGGAGACGAGGCCGGAGAGCGTCATGTTGACGTTCTCTATGTAGGCGGCCGGGTGGGTGACGTTGTACGGGTCGAGGGGGTTCAGGCCGCGGACGAAGTTGACCAGGCCCGCGGTGCCCTTGAGGGCGCCGCCGACGACATGGGTGAGTTCGGTGTAGTAGGCCTGGGCGCCGTCGACGAGGTTGTTGCCGAGGCGGTCGAGCGGCGGTGGTTCGGCGGGGGCGTGGGCGAGGGCTGCCCTGACCTTGGTCTGGGTCTCGGAGGCGACGGAGTTGCGCTGCTTGCGGGCCTGGGCGAGCTTGTCGCGCGCGGCCCTCATGTCGGCGATTCCGGGGTCGTGGAACGGCTCGGGCTGAGGCCCTGGATCCTGGTCCGCCCTGATCTTGGCGTTGTAGGCGTCGACCTTCTTGTTGTAGGTCTCCACGGCCGCCACGGAGGCCTTCTTGCCCTGCTTGTACAGGGCGATGGCTTCCTGGGCCTGGGTCTGTGCCCACTTGACGGTCTCGGCGTAGGCATCCAGCGCTCCCGCCGCCGTCTCACAGGCGTCGGCGGCGTGCAGCCACTTCGTGGGGTGCACACTGAACTTCTCCCGGAAGGCGTTACCGCTCTCGCCCTTCCAGGTGGAGGAGTCGACCTTCTTCATCCCCGTGCCGACCTTGTCGAAGGCGGCCTGGAAGTCCTTGAGGTGCTTGGCGCTCTCCCGGATCTTGGCGGGGTTGCCGTGAATGAGCTCGTCGGCCTCCTCGCTCTCGCCGAGTTGCTGCTCGCCGGGCATGGCGCCGAGGTCGGCGGCAAGCTCGTCACCGAAGTCCTCCACCGCGTCGGCTGCGCCGTGCAGGCCGACGTAGTCAAGCCCGTCGCCGACCTTGTCGGTGGCGTAGTCGACACCCTCGCCGAGCTTCTTACTGCCCTCGTCGACAAGGTGCTCGCCGACCTTCAGGCCGGCGTTGAGGCCGTCCCGGATGCCATCGACGATGCCCACTACTGCCCGCCACCGGCCTGCTGCTGGGCGGCGGCCTCCGCGCGCGCCTCGGGCGAGGGCCCGAACGTGTTGTCGAGCATCTCGTCGTACTCGGCGTCGGACACCCCGAAGGTCTCGTGCAGGTTCTCGGGGTTGAGGCCGAGGGGACCGGCGGTGTGCGAGGTCATCACGTCGCGGCCGGCGTCCATCCAGCCCTGCTTGATGTTCTCGCCCGCCCGGTCCCAGGACTCCTGGCTGTAGTCGACGTTGCCGCCCCACACCCCGGACGCGGCGATGTCACCCAAGCCCATCCGGGTGACCTCGTCCTCGGTGGCGTACGGATTGCCGATGGCGGCGTTCGCCACGACCTTGAACGAGCCCTCGATGTACTGCTCGGTCTCGTAGAGGGTGCCGGCCGCCAGGCCCGTCTTGATCGCGAAGCCGTTGCCCTCGTTGATGAGCGCGCGCACTCCCCACTCCCAGCGCTCGCAGAACGAGCCGAACGTCTCGGTCAGTCCCTCGTGCCCCAGCTCCAGGCCGTTGAGGGCGATGTCACCGAAGCCGCGCCCGGCCCCGGACATGCCGACCATGCCGAGTTCCTTCAGTTCGCCGAGTGCGTCGGTCAGCCCCTTGGCGACCAGGTCCATGCCCTCGGTCTTCAGGTCCGGAGCGCCGCCGCCCATGAACAGCGGCACGAGATCGCTGGCCACCGGTACGCCTCCACCGGTCACGGCCTCCCCGTCGACACTCATACGGCACGCCCTTCTTCACGGTCGACAGCGACCTCGTCCGGTACGACGCCCCGCACCGGCGGGAACACCACGCCGTCCGGGCCGTCCGCGCAGTCCAGCGCCACTCCGCAGGGCACGCCGACCGCGGGTACCACCGCATCCAGCAGGTGCGAGCCGAGGATCGTCCGGTAGACCCACTCGCGGTGGTACTCGCCTCGTTTCTCGGCGTAGCGGGCCAGCGCCTGACCATGAGAGAAGGCGAGGATGAAGCGGACGCCGTTCCAGTCGGCGGTGAGCAGGCCCCGCTCACCGGCAGGTCCGGGACCCTCGCCCAGCGGCACCAGCACCGGCGTACTCCGGAACTCCTCCAGCACATCGAGGAACCGCTGCCTACGGGCCTCGGCCTCGGGGTCGTCGGCAGCGCGTTCGAGTGGGGGCTCCGCAGCCGGCTGAGGGGGTGGCAACCGCGTGTCGGTCGGCTCCCTCGGCGGGACCGTCATCTCCGCGTATTCCGCGAGTCGCGATCTCGGAACCTTGCTCTCCGGCGGCTCGCTGGGTCCGCCCCCGTACTCAGACACGCCGATGATTATGGCGGCCGTGATCTACGAGGAGGCGCCCAGCTCCTGCACGCGCCCGGGACGCACATGGTTCACGCACGATCTACAGAAAGTCGCCGCATCCATGAACGCCCCGGAGGCCGGGAACGCTGGGTTCCGGGGTCCGGGCACAGGATCCTGCGCCGCTCCTCTGATGGTCGGCGGATGGATCACCTTCGGCCCGCCGGCGGAGTCGGCCGGGATCCGGGTCGGCCCCGTGCACCGCTGCCGCGGGCCCGGGTTTGACCTCCGTCACTCTCGGGGTAATCTCTCCGGCTCGATTGGCGGAGGCGCTGCGCCGTATGGCAGACTAGCGGGGTTGCTCGGTCGAGTGTTGATGCTGCGCGCCTCCCGCCGGGAGGACCGGAAGCGAGTCCCACAGTACTCGTCGCCCCAACTGCCCTATGGGCAGCGCTGGAGCGGACGTACGGGAATCTTTCGGGAAGCAAGGTGCGGCGCCGACCAGGCACCCGGTGGGCCTCCGCCCCCGGCCCGCGGTACCGGAAGGGCCGTGTTTCCCAGACTGGGGATGCTCGAACAAGGGGCATCTGTGTCAGCGGGAGCGCGACACGCCCGACCGCGTGGGTCGGAGGAGCGGGTGACGGAACACCGGGTTCCAGAGCGTTAAACGAGACAAAGGACTACTGAGTAGCCATGGCGGGACAGAAGATCCGCATCCGGCTCAAGGCCTACGACCACGAGGTCATCGACTCCTCGGCGAAGAAGATCGTCGAGACGGTGACCCGCACTGGTGCGTCGGTCGCGGGCCCGGTGCCGCTGCCCACTGAGAAGAACGTGTACTGCGTCATCAAGTCGCCGCACAAGTACAAGGACTCGCGCGAGCACTTCGAGATGCGCACGCACAAGCGCCTGATCGACATCCTCGACCCGACGCCCAAGACCGTTGACTCTCTGATGCGACTCGACCTCCCGGCCGGTGTCGACATCGAGATCAAGCTCTGAGGGTCGGTGATCTGAGAATGGCTAAGCAGATCAAGGGAATCCTGGGCGAGAAGCTCGGCATGACGCAGGTGTGGGACGAGAACAACCGTGTTGTTCCGGTCACCGTCGTCAAGGCCGGCCCCAACGTCGTGACCCAGGTCCGTACGAACGATGTCGACGGCTACGAGTCGGTCCAGATCGCCTTCGGCGAGATCGACCCGCGCAAGGTGAACAAGCCCCTCAAGGGTCACTTCGCCAAGGCCGACGTCACCCCCCGCCGCCACCTCGTCGAGATCCGCACCGCGGACGCCTCCGAGTACACGCTGGGCCAGGAGATCTCCGCCGAGGTCTTCGAGGCCGGTGTCAAGGTGGACGTGACCGGCAAGAGCAAGGGCAAGGGCTTCGCCGGTGTCATGAAGCGTCACAACTTCAAGGGCCTCGGCGCCGGACACGGCACCCAGCGCAAGCACCGCTCCCCCGGCTCCATCGGTGGCTGCGCCACCCCGGGCCGTGTGTTCAAGGGCCTCCGCATGGCGGGTCGCATGGGCAACGAGCGGGTCACCACCCAGAACCTGACCGTCCACGCCGTTGACGCGGAGAAGGGTCTGCTGCTCATCAAGGGCGCGGTTCCCGGTCCGAACGGCGGCCTCGTCCTGGTCCGCACCGCGGCCAAGGGGGCCTGAGGTACCGATGAGCACTGTTGACATCCTTTCGCCTGCCGGCGAGAAGACCGGAAGCGTCGAACTCCCCGCGGAGATCTTCGGCGTGGAGAAGGTCAGCATCCCGCTGATCCACCAGGTCGTCGTCGCGCAGAACGCGGCTGCCCGCCAGGGCACGCACAAGACCAAGACCCGCGGCGAAGTCCGTGGTGGCGGTAAGAAGCCTTACCGGCAGAAGGGCACCGGCCGCGCCCGTCAGGGCTCGACTCGCGCGCCGCAGTTCGCCGGCGGTGGCGTCGTCCACGGCCCGCAGCCGCGTGACTACTCGCAGCGGACCCCGAAGAAGATGAAGGCCGCGGCCCTGCGCCACGCCCTCACCGACCGGGCCCGCCACAACCGCATCCACGTCGTCTCCGGCGTGATCGAGGGCGAGAACCCCTCCACGAAGGCCGCCAAGTCGCTGTTCGGCAAGATCTCGGAGCGCAAGAACCTGCTCCTGGTCGTCGAGCGTGCCGACGAGGCCGCGTGGCTCTCCGCCCGCAACCTGCCCCAGGTGCACATCCTGGAGCCGGGCCAGCTGAACACGTACGACGTGATCGTCTCGGACGACGTGGTCTTCACCCAGGCCGCTCTCGAGTCCTTCGTCGCCGGCCCGAAGGCCAACGACACCGAAGGGACTGAGGTCTGATGGCCATCCGTCACCCCTCCATCGCCTCCAAGGCGGCCAAGGCCGCCAAGGCCGCGCGCGTCGCCAAGGCGCGTCGTCACGCCGCCGAGGGCAAGAACACCGTCGTCACCGCGCCCAGCAAGGCGTTCACGGACCCCCGTGACGTGCTGCTGAAGCCGGTCGTGTCGGAGAAGAGCTACGCGCTCCTCGACGAGGGCAAGTACACGTTCATCGTGGCCCCCGGCGCCAACAAGACCCAGATCAAGCAGGCCGTCCAGGCGGTCTTCTCGGTCAAGGTCACCGGGGTCAACACGATCAACCGCCAGGGCAAGCGCAAGCGGACCCGCACGGGCTTCGGCAAGCGTGCCGACAGCAAGCGCGCGATCGTGACCCTCGCCGAGGGCGACCGTATCGACATCTTCGGCGGTCCGACCGCGTAAGCGGGTCGGATCGTCCGATATCGGACGAGGACTGAGAAATGGGAATCCGCAAGTACAAGCCGACTACGCCGGGCCGTCGTGGTTCCAGCGTCGCCGACTTCGTCGAGATCACGCGGTCCACGCCGGAGAAGTCGCTGGTCCGCCCGCTGCACAGCAAGGGCGGCCGTAACAACACCGGTCGTGTGACCGTTCGCCACCAGGGTGGCGGACACAAGCGCGCCTACCGTGTCATCGACTTCCGTCGTCACGACAAGGACGGCGTGCCGGCGAAGGTCGCGCACATCGAGTACGACCCCAACCGCACCGCGCGCATCGCGCTGCTGCACTACGCGGACGGCGAGAAGCGCTACATCCTCGCCCCGCGCAACCTGCAGCAGGGCGACCGAGTGGAGAACGGTCCCGGGGCCGACATCAAGCCGGGCAACAACCTGGCGCTCCGCAACATCCCGGTCGGTACCACGATCCACGCGATCGAGCTCCGTCCCGGTGGCGGCGCCAAGTTCGCCCGCTCCGCCGGTGCCTCCGTGCAGCTGCTCGCGAAGGAGGGCGCCTACGCCCACCTCCGCATGCCGTCCGGTGAGATCCGCCTGGTCGACGTGCGCTGCCGCGCCACCGTCGGCGAGGTCGGCAACGCCGAGCAGAGCAACATCAACTGGGGCAAGGCCGGCCGCAAGCGCTGGCTGGGCGTCCGCCCGACCGTCCGCGGTGTGGCGATGAACCCGGTTGACCACCCCCACGGTGGTGGTGAGGGCAAGACCTCCGGTGGTCGCCACCCGGTCAGCCCCTGGGGTCAGAAGGAGGGTCGTACTCGCTCGCCGAAGAAGGCTTCGAGCAAGTACATCGTCCGCCGCCGCAAGACGAACAAGAAGCGCTAGGAGCGGGTTTAGATGCCGCGCAGTCTCAAGAAGGGGCCCTTCGTCGACGACCACCTGATCAAGAAGGTGGACGTACAGAACGAAGCCGGTACCAAGAACGTCATCAAGACCTGGTCCCGTCGCTCGATGATCATCCCGGCCATGCTCGGCCACACGATCGCGGTGCACAACGGCAAGACCCACATTCCGGTGTTCGTCACCGAGTCGATGGTCGGCCACAAGCTCGGCGAGTTCTCGCCGACGCGCACCTTCCGGGGTCACGTCAAGGACGACCGGAAGTCGAAGCGCCGCTAACAGCGGGGTGGAATGACCATGACAGACACTGGAAGGACAACCATGGAAGCCAGGGCCCAGGCGCGGTACATCCGCGTCACGCCCATGAAGGCCCGCCGCGTGGTGGACCTCATCCGTGGCATGGACGCCACGGAGGCTCAGGCGGTCCTGCGTTTCGCCCCGCAGGCCGCGAGCGTGCCGGTCGGCAAGGTGCTGGACAGCGCCATTGCCAACGCCGCACACAACTACGACCACACGGACGCCTCTTCGCTGGTCATCAGCGAGGCGTACGTGGACGAGGGCCCGACCCTGAAGCGGTTCCGTCCGCGTGCCCAGGGCCGTGCCTACCGGATCCGCAAGCGGACCAGCCACATCACCGTGGTCGTCAGCAGCAAGGAAGGAACCCGGTAATGGGCCAGAAGGTAAACCCGCATGGGTTCCGGCTCGGTGTCACGACCGACTTCAAGTCGCGTTGGTACGCCGACAAGCTGTACAAGGACTACGTCAAGGAAGACGTCGCCATCCGTCGGATGATGACGTCCGGCATGGAGCGCGCCGGCATCTCCAAGGTCGAGATCGAGCGCACCCGTGACCGCGTCCGCGTGGACATCCACACCGCGCGTCCGGGCATCGTCATCGGCCGCCGTGGCGCCGAGGCCGACCGCATCCGCGGTGACCTCGAGAAGCTCACGGGCAAGCAGGTCCAGCTGAACATCCTCGAGGTCAAGAACCCCGAGACGGACGCTCAGCTGGTTGCTCAGGCCGTCGCCGAGCAGCTCTCCTCCCGCGTCTCCTTCCGCCGCGCCATGCGTAAGAGCATGCAGTCGGCGATGAAGGCCGGCGCCAAGGGCATCAAGATCCAGTGCGGTGGCCGCCTCGGTGGCGCCGAGATGTCCCGCTCGGAGTTCTACCGCGAGGGCCGTGTGCCCCTGCACACGCTCCGCGCGAACGTGGACTACGGCTTCTTCGAGGCCAAGACGACCTTCGGCCGTATCGGCGTGAAGGTCTGGATCTACAAGGGCGACGTCAAGAACATCGCCGAGGTCCGCGCCGAGAACGCCGCTGCCCGCGCCGGCAACCGCCCGGCCCGTGGCGGCGCTGACCGCCCGGCCGGCCGTGGTGGCCGCGGTGGCGAGCGTGGCGGTCGCGGTCGTAAGCCGCAGCAGGCTGCCGGCGCCGAGGCCCCCAAGGCCGAGGCTCCCGCTGCCGCCGCTCCGGCTGAGAGCACCGGAACGGAGGCCTGAGGGACATGCTGATCCCCCGTAGGGTCAAGCACCGCAAGCAGCACCACCCGAAGCGCCGTGGCCAGGCCAAGGGTGGTACGACGGTCGCGTTCGGCGAGTACGGCATTCAGGCCCTCACGCCGGCGTACGTGACCAACCGCCAGATCGAGGCGGCCCGTATCGCCATGACCCGCCACATCAAGCGTGGCGGCAAGGTCTGGATCAACATCTACCCGGACCGCCCGCTCACGAAGAAGCCTGCCGAGACCCGCATGGGTTCCGGTAAGGGTTCGCCGGAGTGGTGGATCGCGAACGTGCACCCGGGCCGGGTCATGTTCGAGCTGTCCTACCCCAACGAGAAGATCGCCCGTGAGGCCCTGACTCGCGCCGCCCACAAGCTGCCGATGAAGTGCCGGATCGTCAAGCGCGAGGCAGGTGAAGCGTGATGTCGGCCGGTACCAAGGCGTCCGAGCTGCGCGAGCTGGGCAACGAGGAGCTTCTGAACAAGCTCCGCGAGGCCAAGGAAGAGCTGTTCAACCTCCGCTTCCAGGCGGCGACCGGACAGCTCGAGAACCACGGCCGTCTGAAGGCGGTCCGCAAGGACATCGCGCGGATCTACACCCTGATGCGCGAGCGTGAGCTGGGCATCGAAACGGTGGAGAACGCCTGATGAGCGAGAACAACGTGACTGAGACGAACACCGAGGCGCGCGGATTCCGCAAGACCCGTGAGGGCATCGTCGTCAGCGACAAGATGGACAAGACCGTCGTCGTCGCCGTCGAGGACCGCAAGAAGCACGCCCTGTACGGCAAGGTCATCCGCAGCACGAGCAAGCTCAAGGCCCACGACGAGCAGAACGCCGCCGGCGTCGGCGACCGCGTCCTCCTGATGGAGACCCGGCCGCTGTCCGCCACGAAGCACTGGCGCGTCGTCGAGATCCTCGAGAAGGCCAAGTAATTTCCTGCGGGGTAAATCCGCAGGTCAGTTCCGCCAGGCTCGGCAGGGGCTCCCTCGTGAAGAGGCGGCCCCTGCCGGGAACCGGCAGACAATCAGGAGATAGACGTGATCCAGCAGGAGTCGCGACTGCGTGTCGCCGACAACACTGGTGCGAAGGAGATCCTTTGCATCCGTGTGCTCGGTGGCTCCGGTCGCCGCTACGCGGGCATCGGTGACGTCATCGTCGCCACCGTCAAGGACGCGATCCCCGGCGGCAACGTGAAGAAGGGTGACGTCATCAAGGCGGTCATCGTTCGCACCGTCAAGGAGCGCCGCCGTCCGGACGGCTCGTACATCCGCTTCGACGAGAACGCCGCCGTCATTCTCAAGAACGACGGCGACCCTCGTGGCACCCGTATCTTCGGCCCGGTCGGCCGGGAGCTGCGCGAGAAGAAGTTCATGAAGATCATCTCGCTCGCGCCGGAGGTGCTGTAAGCATGAAGATCAAGAAGGGCGACCTGGTCCAGGTCATCACCGGTAAGGACAAGGGCAAGCAGGGCAAGGTCATCGCGGCCTTCCCCCGCGAGGACCGCGTCCTGGTCGAGGGTGTCAACCGGGTCAAGAAGCACACCAAGGCCGGCCCGACCGCCAAGGGTTCGCAGGCCGGTGGCATCGTCACGACCGAGGCCCCGATCCACGTCTCCAACGTCCAGCTGGTCGTGGAGAAGGACGGCAAGAAGGTCGTCACGCGTGTCGGTTACCGCTTCGACGACGAGGGCAACAAGGTTCGCGTTGCCAAGCGGACGGGTGAGGACATCTGATGGCTACCACCACGACTCCGCGTCTCAAGACGAAGTACCGCGAGGAGATCGCGGGCAAGCTGCAGGAAGAGTTCTCCTACGAGAACGTCATGCAGACCCCCGGCCTCGTCAAGATCGTGGTCAACATGGGTGTGGGCGACGCCGCCCGCGACTCCAAGCTGATCGAGGGCGCCATCCGCGACCTCACCACGATCACCGGGCAGAAGCCGGCCGTCACCAAGGCCCGCAAGTCCATCGCGCAGTTCAAGCTGCGTGAGGGCCAGCCGATCGGTGCCCACGTCACGCTCCGTGGCGACCGCATGTGGGAGTTCCTGGACCGCACCCTGTCGCTCGCGCTGCCGCGCATCCGCGACTTCCGTGGTCTGTCCCCCAAGCAGTTCGACGGCCGTGGCAACTACACCTTCGGTCTCACCGAGCAGGTCATGTTCCACGAGATCGACCAGGACAAGATCGACCGTACCCGGGGTATGGACATCACCGTGGTGACCACGGCGACCAACGACGCTGAGGGCCGCGCCCTCCTTCGTCACCTCGGCTTCCCCTTCAAGGAGGCGTGAGCGAGATGGCGAAGAAGGCTCTGATCGCGAAGGCTGCTCGCAAGCCCAAGTTCGGCGTGCGTGGCTACACGCGCTGCCAGCGCTGCGGCCGTCCCCACTCCGTGTACCGCAAGTTCGGCCTCTGTCGCGTGTGCCTTCGTGAGATGGCTCACCGTGGCGAGCTGCCGGGCGTGACCAAGAGCTCCTGGTAGTCCCTTCTTTTAGGGATTCCAGAAGCTCTCGGTAAGCACTGGGCGTGTCAGGCGCCCACCCATCCATGGCTTAGGCTTGGAGGGTTGGGCGCCTGACGGTAGCCCGTACGACTTACTACGCCGTAGGTCCCCGCACCGCACCCGTCCCGCCACCGAGTGGGGAGAGGGATGGCGCATACAGGAAACCCCGGCGAGAGAGGCCGAAGGCCAATTCATGACCATGACTGATCCGATCGCAGACATGCTTACGCGTCTGCGGAACGCGAACTCGGCATACCACGACTCCGTGACGATGCCGGCATCGAAGATCAAGTCTCACATCGCGGAGATCCTCCAGCAGGAGGGCTTCATCACGGGCTGGAAGGTCGAGGACGCCGAGGTCGGCAAGAACCTCGTTCTCGAGCTGAAGTTCGGCCCCAACCGTGAGCGCTCCATCGCGGGCATCAAGCGGATCTCCAAGCCCGGTCTCCGGGTTTACGCGAAGTCCACCTCCCTGCCCAAGGTGCTGGGCGGCCTCGGCGTGGCGATCATCTCCACGTCCCACGGGCTCCTCACCGACAAGCAGGCCGGCAAGAAGGGCGTAGGCGGAGAAGTTCTCGCCTACGTCTGGTAGCGGAAAGGAATCGGAGGAAAAAGCTATGTCGCGTATTGGCAAGCTCCCCATCACGGTTCCCGCCGGCGTGGACGTCACCATCGACGGCCGTACGGTCTCGGTCAAGGGCCCCAAGGGCTCGCTGACCCACACCGTCGCTTCGCCGATCGACATCGCCAAGGGTGAGGACGGCGTTCTCAACGTCACCCGCCCCAACGACGAGCGTCAGAACAAGGCCCTGCACGGCCTGTCCCGCACGCTGGTGGCGAACATGATCACCGGCGTGACCACGGGTTACGTGAAGAAGCTCGAAATCAGCGGTGTCGGTTACCGAGTGCAGGCCAAGGGTTCGAACCTCGAGTTCGCGCTCGGCTACAGCCACCCGATCACCGTCGAGGCGCCCGAGGGCATCACCTTCAAGGTGGAGAACCCCACCCGGTTCTCGGTCGAGGGCATCGACAAGCAGAAGGTCGGCGAGGTTGCGGCCAACATCCGCAAGCTGCGCAAGCCCGACCCGTACAAGGCCAAGGGCGTCAAGTACGAGGGCGAAGTCATCCGCCGCAAGGTCGGAAAGGCGGGTAAGTAAGCCATGGCATACGGTACGAAGATCGCTAAGGGCGACGCTTACAAGCGTGCTGCCATCAAGCGGCGCCACATCCGGATCCGTAAGAAGGTCAACGGTACGGCTGAGCGTCCCCGCCTGGTCGTGACCCGCTCGAACCGCCACATCGTGGCCCAGGTGATCGACGACCTCAAGGGGCACACCCTTGCGTCGGCGTCCACCCTGGACTCGTCGATCCGTGGTGCTTCGGAAGACAAGTCGGCGCAGGCCGGCAAGGTCGGCGCCCTGGTCGCCGAGCGTGCCAAGGCCGCCGGTGTCGAGGCCGTCGTGTTCGACCGTGGTGGTAACCGGTATGCGGGTCGCATCGCGGCCCTGGCCGACGCCGCCCGCGAGGCCGGGCTCAAGTTCTGAGCTCGCTGCGTAGCTAGCGGAAAGAGAGAGGTAAATCCAATGGCTGGACCCCAGCGCCGCGGTGGCGGTGCCGGTGGCGGCGAGCGGCGGGACCGGAAGGGCCGTGACGGCGGCGCAGCTGCCGCCGAGAAGACCGCGTACGTTGAGCGCGTTGTCGCGATCAACCGCGTCGCCAAGGTAGTGAAGGGTGGTCGTCGCTTCAGCTTCACTGCGCTCGTCGTAGTGGGCGATGGCGATGGCACCGTGGGTGTCGGTTACGGCAAGGCCAAGGAGGTGCCGGCCGCCATCGCCAAGGGTGTTGAGGAGGCCAAGAAGCACTTCTTCAAGGTCCCCCGTATCCAGGGCACCATCCCGCACCCGATCACGGGCGAGAAGGCCGCGGGCGTCGTCCTGCTCAAGCCTGCTTCCCCCGGTACCGGCGTCATCGCCGGTGGCCCGGTGCGTGCCGTGCTCGAGTGCGCCGGTGTGCACGACATCCTGTCGAAGTCGCTCGGCTCGTCGAACGCGATCAACATCGTGCACGCGACCGTGGAGGCCCTGAAGGGTCTGCAGCGTCCCGAGGAGATCGCGGCCCGCCGTGGTCTGCCCCTCGAGGACGTCGCTCCCGCGGCTCTGCTGCGTGCGCGTGCCGGGGCTGGTGCTGCGTAATGGCACAGCTCAAGATCACGCAGACGAAGTCGTACATCGGCAGCAAGCAGAACCACCGTGACACCCTGCGTTCCCTTGGTCTCAAGGGCATCAACACGCAGGTCGTCAAGGAGGACCGCCCCGAGTTCCGCGGCATGGTGCACACCGTCCGCCACCTCGTGTCGGTCGAGGAGGTCGACTGATCATGGCGGAGAACAACCCGCTCAAGATCCACAACCTCCGTCCCGCCCCCGGTGCCAAGACCGCGAAGACCCGTGTCGGTCGTGGTGAGGCGTCGAAGGGTAAGACGGCCGGTCGTGGTACCAAGGGTACGAAGGCCCGCTACCAGGTTCCGGAGCGCTTCGAGGGTGGCCAGATGCCCCTCCACATGCGTCTCCCGAAGCTGAAGGGCTTCAAGAACCCCTTCAAGACGGAGTTCCAGGTCGTGAACCTGGACAAGCTCGCCGCCCTCTACCCCGAGGGTGGGGAGGTCACCGTTGCCGACCTGGTCGCCAAGGGTGCCGTCCGCAAGAACAGCCTCGTCAAGGTCCTCGGCCAGGGCGAGATCTCCGTGGCGCTGCAGGTGACGGTCGACGCCGTCTCCGGCTCCGCCAAGGAGAAGATCACCGCCGCCGGCGGTACCGTCACCGAGCTCGTCTGAACACACCAGGTGTCTCGATGACTTGAGCGATCCCGACCGGGGATACCCCACAAATGGGGTATCCCCGGTTGGTCGTTCCAAGGGAAGCAGTCTCGCCGGTAAGGTGACCTGCGCTGCCCGTTTTCACAGGGTGCTCTCATCCGGGCACTCGCGGCGGCAGTTAAACGTTACGTAAGTCGTCCCCATCAGAATCTCAAAACCGTCACCCTTGACGCAGTAGCGCGGGGGTCGCAGGAGGCACCGTGCTCACCGCGTTCGCCCGGGCGTTCAAGACGCCCGACCTGCGCAAGAAGCTGCTCTTCACGCTCGGCATCATCGTGATCTACCGGGTCGGCACGCACATCCCGATCCCGGGTGTCAATTACTCCGCCGTCCAGTTCTGCATCGACCAGGCCGAGACCAATTCGGGTCTGTTCGGTCTGGTCAACATGTTCAGCGGTGGCGCGCTGCTGCAGATCACGGTCTTCGCGCTCGGCATCATGCCGTACATCACGGCGAGCATCATTCTGCAGCTGCTGACCGTGGTGATCCCGCGTCTGGAAGCCCTGAAGAAGGAGGGGCAGGCCGGGACGGCGAAGATCACGCAGTACACGCGTTACCTGACGGTTGCCCTGGCCATCCTCCAGGGCACCGGCCTTGTCGCCACCGCCCGCAGCGGCTCGCTGTTCAGCACCTGCACGCAGCGCCAGTCGATCGTCCCCGACCAGTCGATCTACACCACCATCGTCATGGTCGTCACCATGACCGCCGGCACGGCCCTCGTCATGTGGCTCGGTGAGCTCATCACCGACCGCGGCATCGGCAACGGCATGTCGATCCTGATGTTCATCTCGATCGCCGCCACCTTCCCGTCCGCGCTGTGGGCGATCAAGGAGCAGGGCAGCCTGGCGGGCGGTTGGATCGAGTTCGCCATCGTCATCGCGGTCGGGCTGGTCATGGTCGCGCTCGTGGTCTTCGTCGAGCAGGCACAGCGCCGTATTCCGGTCCAGTACGCGAAGCGCATGATCGGTCGCCGTTCCTACGGTGGCACCTCGACCTACATTCCGTTGAAGGTCAACCAGGCGGGCATCATCCCTGTGATTTTTGCCTCCTCGCTGCTCTACATCCCGGCACTCATCGTGCAGTTCTCCAATTCCCAGGCGGGCTGGGCGACTTGGATCCAAGCCAACCTGGCCGAAACGGACGCTCCGGCGCACATCACGATCTACTTCTTCCTCATCATCTTCTTCGCCTTCTTCTACGTGGCCATCTCGTTCAACCCCGAGGAAGTCGCGGACAACATGAAGAAGTATGGTGGCTTCATCCCGGGCATCCGGGCTGGCCGACCGACCGCTGAGTACCTGAGCTACGTACTCAACCGGATCACCTGGCCGGGTTCGCTGTACCTGGGTCTGATCGCTCTCGTGCCGACAATGGCGTTGGCACCCCTCGGGGCCAACCAGAACTTCCCGTTCGGCGGTACCAGCATCCTGATCATCGTGGGTGTGGGTCTGGAGACGGTGAAGCAGATCGAGAGCCAGCTCCAGCAGCGCAATTACGAAGGGTTCCTCCGCTGATGCGAATCGTCCTCGTCGGGCCGCCGGGTGCGGGCAAGGGAACGCAGGCCGCGTTCCTGGCGAACAACCTGTCGATCCCGCACATCTCCACGGGCGACCTGTTCCGGGCCAACATCAGCAAGCAGACGGAGCTCGGCAAACTCGCGAAGTCCTACATGGACAAGGGCGAGCTGGTGCCGGACGAGGTCACGATCGCGATGGCCAAGGACCGCATGGAGCAGCCGGACGCCGAGCACGGCTTCCTGCTCGACGGCTTCCCGCGCAACGTCTCGCAGGCCGAGGCGCTGGACGTGACGCTCCAGGACGAGTCCATGAACCTGGACGCGGTGCTGGACCTGGAGGTCCCCGAGGACGAGGTCGTCAAGCGGATCGCCGGCCGGCGCATCTGCCGCAACGACTCCGCGCACGTCTTCCACGTCACGTACAAGAAGCCGAAGCAGGAGGGTGTCTGCGACGCCTGCGGCGGCGAGCTGTACCAGCGTGACGACGACTCCGAGGAGACCGTCCGCAAGCGCCTGGAGGTCTACCACACCCAGACCGAGCCGATCATCGACTACTACAAGGCCCAGGGCCTCGTGGTGACGATCTCCGCGCTCGGTCCGGTGGAGGAAGTCACCCAGCGCGCCATGGAGGCGCTCAAGCGCGAGGACGACGACAAGTAGTCGTCGCTCGGTATGTCGGCCGCGGTGCCCGTGAGGGGTGCCGCGGCCGTACTGTTGTGTAGGCAAAAACGCGAGAACGAGATCTCGTGCCTCGTGGACGACAAGGAAGACGGAGACGCAGGCCCCCATGGTGCAGATCAAGAGTCCCGAGCAGATCGCCAAGATGCGTGAGGCGGGGCTGGTCGTCGCCGCCATCCACGCGGCCACCCGGGAGGCCGCCGTACCGGGCGCCTCCACGAAGGACCTCGACGAGGTCGCCCGCAAGGTGATCGCGGAGCACGGGGCCAAGTCGAACTTCCTCGGGTACGGCGGCTTCCCGGCGACGATCTGCACCTCCGTGAACGAGGTCGTGGTCCACGGGATCCCGAGCGACGAGGTCGTCCTGAAGGACGGCGACATCATCTCCATCGACTGCGGCGCGATCGTCGACGGCTGGCACGGTGACGCCGCCTACACCGCGTTCGTGGGGTCCGGGCACTCTCCCGAGCTGATCGAGCTGTCCCGGGTGACCGAGGAGTCCATGTGGGCCGGGATCGCCGCGATGAAGCAGGGGAACCGGCTCGTCGACGTCTCGCGGGCCATCGAGACGTACATCCGTCGGCAGCCGAAGCCGGGCGGGGGGAAGTACGGGATCGTCGAGGACTACGGCGGCCACGGCATCGGGACCGAGATGCACATGGACCCGCACCTGCTGAACTACGTCGAGCGGCGGCGGGGCAAGGGGCCGAAGCTGGTGCCCGGCTTCTGCCTCGCGATCGAGCCGATGGTGTCGCTGGGTACGCCGAAGACGGAGGTCCTGGCGGACGACTGGACCGTGGTGACGACGGACGGGACGTGGTCGTCGCACTGGGAGCACTCGGTGGCGTTGACGGAGGCGGGGCCGTTGGTGCTGACCGCGCCTGACGGGGGCAAGGCGAAGCTGGCGGAGTACGGGATCGTCGCGGCTCCCGATCCGGTGGGCTGAGGGTTCTTCGCCGGGTGCGGATGGGTGGGGCTTCTCGCGCCCACGCGGCGGAGCCGCATATCGACACAGCCCCGCGCCCCTGAAGGTGGGCTCCTGTCGGGCGGAGTAAGGATCTTCCGCCCTGGGCATGCATACCCAATTCGTGTTTCTGGAGGCCCTGGCGTAGACTGACTCGTCGGCTCTCGTGTTTCCGTGTGTCCTCATTCGGTTACGCGGAGTCGATCAAGGTAGTCGATTCGAAGGGCGAAGCGTGGCCAAGAAGCAAGGTGCCATCGAGATCGAGGGCACTGTCGTCGAGTCTCTGCCGAACGCCATGTTCAAGGTCGAGCTCCAGAACGGCCACCAGGTCCTGGCACACATCAGCGGCAAGATGCGTATGCACTACATCCGCATCCTCCCTGACGACCGGGTCGTGGTGGAGCTGTCTCCGTACGACCTGACGCGTGGCCGGATCGTCTACCGCTACAAGTAGATCTTGCCCCCGCTCTCCGTGCCCCGGTCCTCCGGGACGCGGGTGGTGGCACTGACCCGGAGAACCTCACCCCATGAAGGTCAAGCCGAGCGTCAAGAAGATCTGCGACAAGTGCAGGGTGATCCGCCGTCACGGTCGGGTCATGGTCATCTGCGAGAACCCGCGCCACAAGCAGCGCCAGGGCTGACGCACGTTCGACCACTCCCTCTGCATCTACATCGCAGGGATTCGCGCGACGCGAGCTGAATTGTTCATACGCAGGACCCAGGCGCCGCACGGCGTCTGACACCCCCGGCTCGGAGGCCGGGGACCCGGTTCGTACCTGGTACGGCGGCCGGGAGCCGGTTCTGCGGAAGACCTCCGACAATCACCAGGAGCCATTGAATGGCACGCGTTTCCGGTGTTGACATCCCGCGCGACAAGCGCGTGGAGGTCGCCCTCACCTATGTGTTCGGCATCGGCCGGACCCTCTCCCAGGAGACGCTGGCAGCGACCGGCGTCAACCCCGACACCCGCGTCCGCGACCTCTCCGAGGAGCAGCTCGTCGCGATCCGCGAGTACGTGGACAACAACATCAAGACCGAGGGTGACCTCCGTCGCGAGGTCCAGGCCGACATCCGCCGCAAGGTGGAGATCGGCTGCTACCAGGGTCTCCGTCACCGTCGTGGTCTGCCCGTCCGCGGTCAGCGCACCAGCACCAACGCCCGCACCCGCAAGGGCCCGCGTCGCGCCATCGCCGGTAAGAAGAAGCCGGGCAAGAAGTAGTCCTCAGCGGACAACGCTTCATCAGCGGTCTTCGCTGTAGGACCGACCACCTCCCCGTAGGAGTTTGTAGATGCCCCCCAAGGGTCGTCAGGGCGCTGCCAAGAAGGTGCGCCGCAAGGAAAAGAAGAACGTCGCTCACGGCCACGCGCACATCAAGAGCACGTTCAACAACACGATCGTCTCCATCACGGACCCCTCGGGCAACGTGATCTCCTGGGCCTCCGCCGGCCACGTCGGCTTCAAGGGCTCCCGGAAGTCCACGCCGTTCGCCGCGCAGATGGCCGCCGAGTCGGCTGCCCGTCGCGCGCAGGAGCACGGCATGCGCAAGGTCGACGTGTTCGTCAAGGGCCCGGGTTCGGGTCGTGAGACGGCCATCCGTTCGCTGCAGGCGACCGGTCTCGAGGTCGGCTCCATCCAGGACGTCACGCCCACCCCGCACAACGGCTGCCGTCCGCCCAAGCGCCGCCGCGTCTGACCCTCCGGGTCGGATCCGCGACTGCTTGGTCTGAGGTTTTCGGGCGGTATGGCTCTTCGGGGCCATATCGCCCGTACCCTTGTACGTAAACTCCGTCAGGCTCCGCCTGGTGGCTCAGGGCATCAAATAGTGGGTGCCCCTGACTGAAGGACTCACCACATGCTGATCGCTCAGCGTCCCTCGTTGACCGAAGAGGTCGTCGACGAATTCCGCTCCCGGTTCGTGATCGAGCCGCTGGAGCCGGGCTTCGGCTACACCCTCGGCAACAGCCTCCGTCGTACGCTCCTGTCGTCGATCCCCGGTGCGGCTGTCACCAGCATCCGGATCGACGGTGTCCTGCACGAGTTCACCACCGTGCCGGGCGTCAAGGAGGACGTCACCGACCTGATCCTCAACATCAAGCAGCTGGTCGTCTCCTCGGAGCACGACGAGCCGGTCGTGATGTACCTGCGCAAGCAGGGCCCGGGTCTGGTCACCGCCGCCGACATCGCGCCCCCGGCCGGTGTCGAGGTGCACAACCCCGACCTCGTCCTCGCCACGCTCAACGGCAAGGGCAAGCTGGAGATGGAGCTGACGGTCGAGCGCGGCCGCGGTTACGTCTCCGCCGTGCAGAACAAGCAGGTGGGCCAGGAGATCGGCCGTATCCCGGTCGACTCGATCTACTCGCCGGTTCTCAAGGTCACGTACAAGGTCGAGGCCACGCGTGTCGAGCAGCGCACCGACTTCGACAAGCTGATCGTCGACGTCGAGACCAAGCAGGCGATGCGTCCGCGTGACGCCATGGCCTCCGCCGGTAAGACGCTGGTCGAGCTCTTCGGTCTCGCCCGTGAGCTCAACATCGACGCCGAGGGCATCGACATGGGTCCGTCCCCGACGGACGCCGCGCTCGCCGCCGATCTGGCGCTGCCGATCGAGGAGCTGGAGCTCACCGTTCGGTCGTACAACTGCCTCAAGCGTGAGGGCATCCACTCCGTGGGTGAGCTGGTCGCGCGCTCCGAGGCCGACCTGCTCGACATTCGCAACTTCGGTGCGAAGTCGATCGACGAGGTCAAGGCGAAGCTGGCCGGCATGGGCCTGGCCCTGAAGGACAGCCCGCCCGGATTCGACCCGACCGCCGCCGCGGACGCCTTCGGCGCCGACGACGACGCGGACGCGGGCTTCGTCGAGACCGAGCAGTACTAGTCGCTCCGCGAGACGGCCGGATTCCGGCTGCGGGGGGCCGTTGTGGCTGGTCGCGCCCACGCGACGGAGTCGCACATCGACACCGCCCCGCGCTCCTCACGGGGCGCGGATCCTCCGGGACGCCCTGAAAAGGGCGCCCCGGATCTCCGACAGGCGACCGCCTGCTCGGATACTGACCCCGGTACCTGATACGGCCGGGGCAGACACCTAGGAGAAACACCATGCCGAAGCCCACCAAGGGTGCCCGTCTGGGCGGCAGCGCCGCGCACGAGAAGCTGCTCCTCGCGAACCTCGCGAAGTCGCTCTTCGAGCACGGCCGCATCACCACCACCGAGGCGAAGGCCCGCCGTCTGCGGCCGTACGCCGAGCGCCTGATCACCAAGGGCAAGAAGGGCGACCTTCACAACCGCCGCCAGGTGCTCCAGGTCATCACGGACAAGAGCGTCGTGCACACGCTCTTCACCGAGATCGGCCCGCGGTACGAGAACCGTCCGGGTGGCTACACCCGGATCACCAAGATCGGTAACCGTCGTGGCGACAACGCGCCCATGGCTGTCATCGAGCTGGTCGAGGCGCTGACGGTCGCGCAGGAGGCCACCGGTGAGGCCGAGGCCGCCACCAAGCGTGCCGCCAAGGACGCGGAGGCGCCGGCCGCTGAGGCCAAGGTGGACACCACCAAGGCCGACGACGCCGCCGATGAGGCTGCCGAGGAGTCCAAGGACGCGTAAGCGTTCAGCGGGGGGCCGCGTTTTCGGCCGCGGGTTCGTGGTGGTTGCTCGCGCAGTTCCCCGCGCCCCTTCAGGGCGTTGGCGGGTCCGTCCCTTTCGAGGGGCGGGCCCGTTTTTTGTTGCTGAGAGGATCTCTGTGTGAGTGACGACGTACAGCCCGGGCATGTCCGTGTGCGCCTCGACCTTTCCTACGACGGTTCCGAGTTCTCCGGGTGGGCCAAGCAGGCCGGCGGGCGGCGGACCGTGCAGGGGGAGATCGAGGACGCGCTCAGGACCGTGACACGGTCCCGGGAGACCTTCGAGCTGACCGTGGCCGGGCGGACGGACGCCGGGGTGCACGCCCGGGGGCAGGTGGCGCACGTGGACCTGCCGGAGGCGGTCTGGCGTGAGCACCACGAGAAGCTGCTGAAGCGGCTCGCGGGGCGGCTGTCGAGGGACGTGCGGGTGTGGGCGCTCAGGGAGGCGCCCAGCGGGTTCAACGCGCGGTTCTCGGCGATCTGGCGGCGGTACGCCTACCGGGTCACCGACAACCCCGGCGGTGTCGATCCGTTGCTGCGCGGTCACGTCCTGTGGCACGACTGGCCGCTGGACGTCGACGCCATGAACGAGGCGGCGCGGCGGCTGCTGGGGGAGCACGACTTCGCCGCGTACTGCAAGCGGCGGGAGGGCGCGACCACCATTCGTACGCTCCAGGAGCTGAGCCTGGTGCGGGGGGAGGACGGGATCGTCACCGCCACCGTGCGGGCCGACGCCTTCTGCCACAACATGGTGCGCTCGCTGATCGGGGCCCTGCTGTTCGTGGGGGACGGCCACCGGGGGCCCGAATGGCCCGGGAAGGTGCTGGCCGCCGGCGTACGGGACTCCGCCGTGCATGTCGTACGGCCGCACGGGCTGACCCTGGAGGAGGTCGGGTACCCGGCGGACGGGCTGCTGGCCGCGCGGAGCAGGGAGGCGCGGAACCGGCGGAGTCTGCCGGGGGTGCCCGGGGGCGGCTGCTGCTGACCCCGGGCGGCGGGGATCCGGGGACCCGGGTTACTGCCCGTTGGCCGCGGCGGCGGCCTGGGTCTCGCCCCGGCGGCGGATCTGTTCGTACGTGGACTGGGCGAGGTCGTCGCCGGCGGTGAAGACGGCCGCGTCCTTCTCGGTGACGTCCTTGCCGTCGGTGAAGCCGGACAGGGTGAAGTAGGCGTAGCGGCCCAAGGAGTTGGCGGTCGTCCGGCACACGGTCGTCCGGCAGAAGGTGGGCACGCCCTCGCCGGAGAGGGAGACGATGGTGCTCACCTTGTCCCAGTCCTCCTTGACCTTGGTCGCCTGGGCCTCGGTGTCGAACAGGGCGACGCCGATGGTGGTCGCGACCTTGTCCCGGAAGTAGGTCACGCGCATGAAGCGGGTGCAGTCGTTGTCGGTGAGGAGCTTGTCGAGGGTGCCCTGGACGGCCGAGGCGCAGTTCTTCGTCGAGGCCGTGGTGCCCTTGCGGTAGACGACGCCCTCGCGCTTGGTCAGCTGGGAGCCGGGGAAGAGGATGTCCGGGCTGATCGGCGCCTTGTCCTTGCCCGAGCTGGAGATGAAGTCCTTCGGGTTCAGCGGGGGCGGGGCCGAGGTCGGCGCGAACGACGGGTCCGTCTTGGCGCTGGCGCTCGGGATGCCCGCCGTGGCCGGCAGGTCGTTCGGGCCGTTCGCCGTGGTGTTGCCGTTGTCGGTGTTGACGACGGCCACCGCCACGGCGACGCCTATGCCGACCGTGGCGAGGGCGCCGCCGACGATCAGCAGGAGCCTGCGGCGCCTGTTGCGTGTCTCGGACTGCTCGGCGAGTGACGCCCAGTCCGGGGTCTGGTTACTGGAGGAACTCCACTGACTGTCCCACGGATCGTGGGAACCCCCGGGGCTCCACTGAGACCCCCCCTGCCCATAGCTCATGGGGCGCAGTTTAGACGGGCCAGGGGAGGCCTTTTTCAGTTATGGGTCACGCCGACGGCCGCCCTAGGGACGGCTTGTCCCGGTTGCGGCCTACGCCTTGTCCGTCCAGCTGGCGACGACCTTGTACGTGCTGTGGTCGTTCAACTTCGTGTAGGAGAAGGCGTCGATCCGGAGCTTGTGCCCGTTCTTGAACTTCATGTCGCAGGTCTTGCTCTTGCCCTTGCCCTTGACGTGGCATGTGTCCAGGTGCGGGTTCTTCGAGGACCGGTCGTCGACGAAGACGATGAGGCCGGTCTTGCCCGCCTTCATGTCCCAGACCTTGAGGATCTCGCCCTTGGACGTGAACTTGACCTGTCCGCCGGGCACCGAGTAGTAGCTCGACGCGGACGCCGTCCCGGCGCTGCCCAGCGTCAACGCGACACCGGCCGCCACGATCGCGGTGGCAACATTCGTGCGAAACTTCATACGTGAACCCCGTTGTTTGCAGCTTGCATGCCTGAATCACGTGCCTCGCGGCACGTGGGGCCGGATCGTATCGAACTCGTGGGCGAAGTTGATCAACGGGTGCCGAGGTCGCCGGTCCCGGGGCCGTTTTGACCCGTCCGGGGCTGCCCGAGTACTCTTGCGGATTGTTATGCGTATTGGCTTGGTCGCTCTCAGGCGAGAAGCCCTGCGTAGGTTCCCTGGAGCAGTTACCAGTGGGCGGCATACGGGCAGCGTTCCCGGCACTGTCGTCCCCAGCTGCACGATCGCTTCAGTGATGCCTTGTGTCACCACCCATCCACTGAAGAAGAAGGCTGCGAAGTGCGTACGTACAGCCCCAAGCCCGGCGATGTGACTCGCCAGTGGCACGTCATTGACGCACAGGACATCGTCCTGGGCCGTCTGGCTACCACTGCCGCGAACCTCCTCCGCGGCAAGCACAAGCCGACCTATGCCCCTCACATGGACATGGGCGACTTCGTCATCATCATCAACGCCGACAAGGTTCACCTGTCCGGCAACAAGAAGACCCAGAAGCTGGCGTACCGCCACTCCGGCTACCCGGGTGGTCTGCGCTCCGTCCGCTACGACGAGCTGCTGGCGAAGAACCCCGAGAAGGCCGTCGAGAAGGCCATCAAGGGCATGATCCCCAAGAACACCCTGGGCCGTCAGATGCTCTCGAAGCTGAAGGTCTACTCGGGCGACCAGCACCCCCACGCTGCGCAGCAGCCGGTGCCGTTCGAGATCACCCAGGTCGCGCAGTAGTTCCGGCCACACCCCCAAACAGAAAAGATCTGAGGAGCATCGTGGCCGAGACCACCGCTGAGCAGCCGGTCGAAGAGACCGAGACCGAGCTTGTCGACATCGACAGCTACACCACGGAGTCGGACGTCCCCGTCGAGGGCGAGTACACCTCCGAGTCCATGGCCTCCCGCTTCGGCGACCCGCAGCCGGCCGCCGGCCTGGGCCGTCGCAAGAACGCCATCGCCCGCGTCCGGATCGTCCCGGGCACCGGCAAGTGGAAGATCAACGGTCGCACCCTTGAGGACTACTTCCCCAACAAGGTGCACCAGCAGGAAGTCAACGAGCCCTTCAAGGTGCTGGAGCTCGAGGGCCGCTACGACGTCATCGCCCGCATCGCCGGTGGCGGTGTCTCCGGTCAGGCCGGTGCGCTCCGTCTCGGTGTCGCCCGCGCGCTGAACGAGGCCGACGTCGACAACAACCGTGGCGCCCTCAAGAAGGCCGGCTTCCTCCGCCGCGACGACCGTGCGGTCGAGCGCAAGAAGGCCGGTCTGAAGAAGGCCCGCAAGGCTCCGCAGTACAGCAAGCGCTAAATCGCGCTCGCGCCGCTGGGCGCGATCCGCGTGCGTCGCGCATTGCGCGTATCGCCCCGGTGGCACGTTCCGTGCCGCCGGGGCGGTTTGCTTAGCAGGGCCGTTCATCCATCGCAGGCATATACACGGACTGTCGGTACAACCCCGAAAGGGGGAGGACAGTCTCAGGGGATGTACTTGGTCAGGGGAATGCCGGGACACTCGTGACCATCAGTACGAGCCGCACATTCTGAGCAATTCGGAGGACACCACAGTGGGACGACTCTTCGGCACGGACGGCGTGCGCGGTGTCGCCAACGCGGATCTGACGGCCGAGCTCGCGCTCGGACTCTCCGTCGCGGCGGCACACGTACTCGCCGAGGCGGGAACGTTCGAGGGCCACAAGCCGGTGGCGGTGGTCGGGCGGGATCCGCGAGCGTCCGGGGAGTTCCTGGAGGCGGCCGTCGTGGCCGGCCTCGCCAGTGCGGGCGTCGACGTGCTGCGCGTCGGTGTGCTGCCCACCCCCGCGGTGGCGTTCCTCACCGGCGAGCTGGGCGCCGACCTCGGTGTGATGCTCTCCGCCAGCCACAACGCCATGCCGGACAACGGCGTCAAGTTCTTCGCCCGCGGCGGGCACAAGCTCGCCGACGAGCTGGAGGACCGGATCGAGGGCGTCTACGAGGAGCACCGCACCGGCGCTCCCTGGGAGCGGCCCACGGGCGCGGGCGTCGGACGCGTCCGGTCCTACGACGACGGCTTCGGGCAGTACGTCGAGCACCTGCTCTCGGCCCTCCCCAACCGGCTCGACGGACTGAAGATCGTCCTCGACGAGGCGCACGGTGCCGCCGCCGGGGTCTCGCCGGAGGTGTTCACCCGTGCCGGCGCCGAGATCGTCACGATCGGGGCCGAGCCGGACGGGCTCAACATCAACGACGGGTGCGGGTCGACGCACCTCGGGCCGCTGAAGGCCGCCGTGCTGGAGCACGGGGCGCACCTCGGGATCGCGCACGACGGGGACGCGGACCGGTGCCTCGCCGTGGACCACGAGGGCAACGAAATCGACGGGGACCAGATCCTCGCCGTTCTCGCGCTGGCGATGCGGGAGCGCGGCGTGCTGCGGTCCGACACCGTGGTCGCCACCGTGATGTCCAACCTCGGGTTCAAGCTGGCGCTGGAGCGAGAGGGGCTGCGGCTCGTCCAGACGGCGGTCGGCGACCGGTACGTGCTGGAGGAGATGAAGGAGCACGGGTACGCGCTCGGCGGCGAGCAGTCCGGGCACGTGATCATCTCCGACCACGCGACGACCGGTGACGGCACGCTGACCGGGCTGCTGCTGGCGGCGCGGGTCGCGCAGACCGGACGCACGCTCCAGGAGCTGGCCGGGGTGATGGAGCGGCTGCCGCAGGTGCTCATCAATGTGCCTGACGTGGACCGGTCGCGGGTGTCCACGTCGGCGGAGCTGGCGGCGGCGGTGGGGGAGGCCGAGGCCGAACTGGGGTCCACGGGGCGGGTGTTGTTGCGCCCGTCGGGGACGGAGCCGTTGGTGCGGGTGATGGTGGAGGCGGCGGACATCGAGCAGGCGCGTGCGGTTGCGGGGCGGCTGGCTGATGCGGTGAAGTCCGCGCTTGGCTGAATTGCCGGGTAGGGGTGTGGGGTTCTGTGCGGTGCGGGCTGCGGGTTCGTGGTGGCTTGTCGCGCAGTTCCCCGCGCCCCTGAAAGCAGGGTCTGCGCCCCTTGCTTTCGTGGCGCGGCTAGCGGGTCTTCGACCAGAGCCACTTCTGGAGGAGCAGGGTGAGGGTACCTGCCAGGATGATGCCCAGGAGGTTCAGGAGCAGTTGCTCCGTGGAGCCCACCGTTTGCTTCATGTCGCCGTAGGCCAGGGCCACCGCCGCGTTCGCGGCGGCCGGGACCGTGGTGACCGAGATGGCCACGCCCACGAGGGCTCCGGACTTGGCTGAGGTCAGGGAGAGGGTGCCCGCGATGCCCGCGAGGACCGCCACGATGAAGGAGAAGGCGTCGGGGGCGTAGACGAAGGCGGTGTTGGGGCGGTCGGCCTCCAGCTTCGCCTCGGTGAAGTAGCCGAGCGCGTCCATGAAGAGGCTGAACGCGACCGCCGCCGCCATGGCCACCGCGAAGCCCACCAGGAGGGCGATCAGCGAGCGCAGGGCGAGGCGCGGGTGGCGTTGGACGATGGACGTGCTGATGCCGGCCAGGGGGCCGAACTCGGGGCCGACCGCCATCGCGCCGACGATCAGGATCGCGTTGTCGAGGACCACGCCGCAGGCCGCGATCATCGTGGCGAGGGTGAGGAAGGCGACGTAGGTGACGGAGAGCGTCGACTCCTCGTGGGTCGCGTCCGTCAGGTGCTCCCAGAGGACCGCGTCGACGCCCTCGCCCGGCGCGTCCTTCTCGGCCTTGTCGGCGCGGTCGGAGAGCGACAGGTCGATGTTCTCGACGGCGATGGAGCCGGTGCGGTCGAGGTCCAACGCCCTCAGCGCGCCGATCAGTTCGTCGCCCGCCTCGCGTGCCACGTCGCACATGACGACGTCTCCGGCGGGGTTGCGGGCGGCACCCGGTACGACGACGAGGTGGGTGCACCCGACCGTGCCCTCGATCAGGCGCACCACGTCGTCGGTCCGGTCGGCCGGAGTGATCAGGCGCAGATGCAGCATGCCCGCAGGGTAGCCGGGCCCGGTGACGGGGCTACAGCTTGCGCAGGCTGAGGCGGCGGACCTTGTGGTCGGCGCCCTTGCGGATGATGAGGGTGGCGCGGCCGCGGGTGGGCGCGATGTTCTCGACCAGGTTGGGCTTGTTGATGGTGCGCCAGAGGCCGCGGGCGTAGTCGAGGGCGTCGTCCTCGGAGACCTGGGTGTACTTGCGGAAGTACGAGTCGGGGTTCTGGAACGCGGTCTGGCGGAGCTTCTTGAAGCGGCTCAGGTACCAGCGCTCGATGTCGTCGGCGCCGGCGTCGACGTACACGCTGAAGTCGAAGTAGTCGGCGAGCCCGACGCGGGTGCGGCCGTCCTGGCCGGGGAGGGCGGGCTGGAGGACGTTCAGGCCCTCGACGATGAGGATGTCGGGCCGGCGGACCGTCAGCTTCCGGTCCGGGACGATGTCGTAGATGAGGTGCGAGTAGACGGGGGCCGTCACCTCGTCCTTGCCGGCCTTGATGTCGGCGACGAAGCGGGTCAGGGCGCGGCGGTCGTACGACTCGGGGAAGCCCTTGCGGGAGACCAGGCCGCGTTCCTGGAGGTCCTTCATGGGGAGCAGGAAGCCGTCGGTGGTGACCAGTTCGACGCGCGGGTGCTCGGGCCAGCGGGCCAGGAGGGCCTGGAGGAGACGGGCGACGGTCGACTTGCCGACGGCCACGGAGCCGGCGACTCCTATGACGAACGGGGTGCCGGACTGGGAGCCCTGCTCGCCCAGGAAGGTGTTCAGGGCGCCGCGCAGGCCGTCGGTGGCGCCCACGTAGAGGTTGAGGAGCCGGGACAGCGGCAGATAGATGTCCCGTACCTCGTCGAGGTCGATGACATCGCCCAGACCGCGCAGCTTCTCGACCTCCTCGGCGTTCAGCGGGAGCGGCGTCTTTTCGCGCAGCGCGCTCCACTCGGCACGGGTGAGGTCGACGTAGGGAGTCGCCTCCGGCCTGGGCCGGTGGGCGCTCCGCGGCAACGAGGAGACCGGTGAGATCACAGTCCATTGTTAACGGAGTTCGAACGGGGCGGCGGGGTGGGGGCCGGTG
>NZ_JARGEE010000349.1:0-9721 GCF_033794485.1 Streptomyces sp. MB09-02B | reverse complement strand
CCGTCGACATCCGCCCCGGCCCCCCGCTCGGCATCGGCCTCGGGACTCCCGCCTACCCGCTCACCACGCTGTCCCTGACCCCGGAGACACTCCTCGCCCTTACACCGACGGCCTGGTGGAGGACCCCGGCACCGACATCGGCCGGACCATCGCCGACCTCGCCCACCACCTCGGCGCCTCCGGCGACCTCCCGCTGCACCAACTCGTCGACGACCTCGTCCACCACACCCACCGCACGGGCCGGCACACCGACGACATCGCCCTGCTGCTGCTCAGGCCCCACCGCACCGCCGAGCCGTGACCGGACCCGGCGGTGCGGCGGCCCGCCTCAGGAACGCTCGCCCAGAACCTCCCCCAACGTCCCCAGCGCCGACCGGAGTTCCGTCTCCGTGATCGTCAGGGGCGGAGCCAGCCGGATGGTCGAGCCATGGGTGTCCTTGACCAGGATGCCGCGCTCCATGAGCCGGTGGCTGATCTCGCGGCCCGTGCCGATCGCGGGGTCGACGTCGACGCCCGCCCACAGTCCGCGCGCCCGGAAGCCGACCACGCCCCGGCCGACCAGTTCCGTGAGCCCCTCCCGCAGTACCCCGCCCAGTTCGGCGGCCCGGAGCTGGAACTCCCCGGTGCGCAGCAGCTCGACCACCGCCGAGCCGACCGCCGCGGCGAGCGGGTTGCCGCCGAACGTCGAGCCGTGCTCGCCGGGCCGCAGGACCGACAGCACCTCACGGCGGGCCACCACCGCCGACACCGGCACGATGCCGCCGCCGAGCGCCTTGCCGAGCAGGACGGCGTCGGGCAGGACGTCCTCGTGTTCCACGGCGAGCGTTCGGCCGGTGCGGCCGAGGCCCGACTGGATCTCGTCCGCGATGAACAGGCATCCCGTGCGCCGGGTCAGCTCGCGGACCCCGCGCAGATAGCCGTCGTCCGGGATGAGGACGCCCGCCTCGCCCTGGATGGGCTCGATGAGCACCGCGGCCGTCGTCTCGTCGACCGCCGCCTCCAGCGCCGCGAGATCGTTGTACGGGACCACCCGGAAGCCGGGCGTGAACGGGCCGAAGCCGTCCCGGGCCACCGGGTCCGTGGAGAAGCTGACGATCGTCGTGGTCCGGCCGTGGAAGTTGCCGTCGGCCACCACGATGGTCGCCCGGTCGGCGGGGACGCCCTTCACCTCGTACGCCCACTTGCGGGCCACCTTGATCGCGCTCTCCACGGCCTCGGCGCCCGTGTTCATCGGCAGCACCATGTCCAGGCCGGTCAGCTCGGCCAGCGACTCGGCGAACCCGGCGAGCCGGTCGTTGTGGAAGGCCCGCGAGGTGAGGGTGAGGGTGTCGAGCTGGCGGTGCGCGGCCTCGATCAGCGCCGGGTGGCGGTGGCCGAAGTTGAGGGCGGAGTAACCGGCCAGCATGTCCAGGTAGCGGCGGCCCTCGACGTCCTCGACCCAGGTGCCCTCGGCACGGGCGACGACCACGGGCAGCGGGTGGTAGTTGTGTGCGACGACGGGTTCCTCGTCGCGGATCAGGTCGGCCGACGAACGTGCGCGGACGGGAGCGGTCATGAGCGGATCTCCTGAGTGACGCACTTGATGCCGCCGCCGGCCTTCTGGAACTCCGACAGGTCGACGGGGACGGGAACGTAGCCCTGCCGGTCCAGCTGGTCGGCGAGTTCCTTGGCGCGGGGCGAGATGAAGACGTGGCGGCCGTCGGACACCGAGTTCAGGCCGAAGGCCATGGCGTCCTCGCGGGTGGCGATCACCGCGTCCGGGTACAGGCGGGCGAGGACCGCACGGCTGCCGGGGGAGAAGGCCTCCGGGTAGTACGCGATGTTGCCCGCCGAGCCGTCGGAGCCGTCGTCCAGGACGAACAGCGCCGTGTCCAGATGGTAGAACCGCGGGTCCACCAGCTGGAGGCTGATCACGGGCACGCCGAAGAACTCCTGCGCCTGGCGATGCGCCTCACGCGTGGTGCGGAAACCGGTCCCGGCGAGCAGATAGCGACCGGTCGGCACCAGATCGCCCTCTCCCTCGCACACCGACTCGGACCGCAGCACCTCGTACCCGGCGCTCTTGAACCAGGCGTCGTACGCGGTGGACTCGGCGCGCCGCTCGGGCGCGTGGAACAGCGAGCCGAGGACACGGCCGCCGAGGACGAGCGCGCAGTTGGCCGCGAAGACCATGTCCGGCAGCGCCGCCACCGGCTCCACGCTGTCCACGGTGTGACCATGGGTCCGGTAGGCGCGGATCAGCTCCTGCCACTGATCCTGGGCGAGATCGACGTCCACGGGGACGTCCGGATGCATCCAGGGATTGATCGAGTACTGCACGGCGAAGTGTCTGGGTTCGCAGACGAGAAAGCGCCGAAGGCGCGGCACACGGCTGTCGGGCACAGAGGGTTTCTCCGCTTCCTGACGGTGTCGACGGGGATGACACCACGGTAGGAATCGGGCCAGGCGCACGACAAGGAACGAACGTTGCGTGTTCGCGCAGTAATGCTGCGTGTTGAACCCGCTCAGCGCACGTTCGCTGCGTCCTGGGTCGCCGCGGCCTCCGGAGCCTCCGGCAGCAGGTGCGACAGCACCATGTAGCTGATCGTCTTCCGGATGAACGGCTCGGTGCGGATCCGCTCCAGCACCTCCTCGAAATGCTCCACGTCGACCGCCCGCACGTGCAGCAGCGCGTCCGCGCCCCCGGTCACCGTCATCGCCGCCGTGATCTCCGGATGGTTGCGCACCACCTCCGCGAGCCGCCGGGGCGGCGCCGCGCCCTCGCAGTACACCTCCACGTACGCCTCCGTGCGCCAGCCGAGCGCCGCCGGCTGCACGGTGGCCGTGAACCCGGTGATCACGTCGGTCTCCCGCAACCGGTCCACCCGCCGCTTGACCGCGGTGGCCGAAAGACCGATGTCCGAACCGATCTCGGCGAAGCTGGTCCTCGCGTTCGCCATCAACGCCGTGATGATCTTGCGGTCGAGCTCGTCGAACGCCGCGGACTTGCTGTTCATGAGGGCACTGTAGCCAGCGGGAGCCGTCCGTGACCCCCGGCACGGAGGCCTCCGCCGCGCGCCCGTGTGCATGAGTACGAATTACTCCTACACTCCACCTTCATGCTGCGCGCGCTCGCCGTCGATGACGAGAAACCCTCCCTGGAGGAGCTGCTGTACCTGCTGAACGCGGATCCACGGGTCGGCAGCGCCGAGGGCGCCAACGACGCCACCGAGGCACTGCGGCGGATCAACCGCGCCCTGGAGTCCGGCCCCGACGGGCCCGAGGCGATCGACGTCGTCTTCCTCGACATCCAGATGGCCGGCCTCGACGGCCTCGACCTCGCCCGCCTCCTCACCGGCTTCGCCCGGCCCCCGCTGGTCGTCTTCGTCACCGCGCACGAGGGCTTCGCCGTCCAGGCCTTCGACCTCAAGGCCGTCGACTACGTCCTCAAACCCGTACGCCGGGAACGCCTCGCCGAGGCGATCCGCCGGGCGGCCCAGCTCCGCGAGGCGACCACGGCCCCCGCCCCGCCGATCCCCGTCCACGAACCCGACCCCGACCAGATACCCGTCGAACTCGGCGGGGTGACCCGCTTCGTCGCCGTCGACGACATCACCCACGTCGAGGCCCAGGGCGACTACGCCCGACTGCACACCCCGCAGGGCAGCCACCTCGTCCGCATCCCTCTCTCGACCCTTGAGGAGCGCTGGCGCGCACGCGGGTTCGTCCGCATCCACCGCCGCCATCTCGTCGCCCTGCGGCACGTCGGCGAACTCCGCCTGGACGCGGGCACGGTCAGCGTCCTCGTCGGCGCCGTGGAACTCCAGGTCAGCCGCCGCCACGCCCGAGAGCTGCGCGACCTGCTGATGCGCCGGACGACGGGCTGAGGAGCCGCCATGCCGAACGACCCCACCGAACGTCCCACCGAACGCCGCGCCGATCGCCGTGTCGTCGTCACGGGGGTGCCCCGCCGCACCCCCCGCCCGTCCGGCCACCAGCGCCCGCGCACCGAGATCGACGAACAGACCACCCTCGGCCACACCTATGTCCGCTCCCTCATGCGCAGCCAACTCCGCGCCGCCCTCGCCGTGTTCGCGGTCCTGGTCCTGCTGGTCGCCCCGCTGCCCCTGGTCTTCGCCGCGGTGCCGGACGGCGCCGGCCTGGAATGGGCCCTCCTCGGCTTCGGCGTCTACCCCCCGCTGGTCCTCCTCGCCCGCCGGCACGTACGCCGCGCCGAACGCAACGAACAGGACCTCGTCCGCCTCGTCGAGGACCGCTGAGGCACCGGAACCATGAACGAGAACTACGCCGTCCCCGCGGTCGCCCTCGTCGTCGTGGCGACCGTCCTCGTCGGCGCCTTCGGCCTGCGCATATCCCGCACCACCTCCGACTTCTACGTCGCCTCCCGCACCGTCGGCCCCCGCCTCAACGCGGCCGCGATCAGTGGCGAGTACCTCTCCGCCGCCTCCTTCCTCGGCATCGCCGGCCTCGTCCTCGTCCAGGGCCCCGACATGCTCTGGTACCCGGTCGGCTACACCGCCGGCTACCTCGTCCTCCTGCTGTTCGTCGCCGCCCCGCTGCGCCGCTCCGGCGCCTACACCCTCCCCGACTTCGCCGAGGCCCGGCTTGCCTCCAAGACCGTACGACGGCTCGCGGGGGCCTTCGTCGTCGGCGTCGGCTGGCTCTACCTCCTGCCCCAACTCCAGGGCGCCGGACTGACGTTGAACGTGCTCACCGACGCCCCCGAGTGGCTCGGCGGCGTCATCGTCGCCGTCGTCGTCTCCGCCACGGTCGCCGCCGGCGGCATGCGCAGCATCACCTTCGTCCAGGCCTTCCAGTACTGGCTCAAGCTCACCGCCCTCCTCGTCCCCGCCCTCTTCCTCGTCCTCGCCTGGCAGGGCGACGGCGCCCCGCGCCACGCCTTCGACGAGCCCGCGACCTTCCGCGAACAGCGCGTCGTCCGCGTCGACGAGACCCTCGACCTGAAACTCGGCAGCCCCCTCACCGTCACGGCCACCGGCACCATCGACGGCCGCCACTACGACGACCGGCGCGTGGACCTGCCCACCGGCACCCACCGCATCGACCGGGGTGCCCGCCTGACCTTCACCGAGGGCGACACCGTCCCCGTCGCCGACCGCGGCACCAACGGCGGCATGTCCACCTCGCTCGCCGCCGGCCGCGAGGAACGCCCCCTGTACGCCACCTACGGGCTGATCCTCGCCACCTTCCTCGGCACCATGGGCCTGCCCCACGTCGTCGTCCGCTTCTACACCAGCCCGGACGGGGTCGCCGCCCGCCGCACCACGGTCGTCGTCCTCGGCATGATCGGCGCCTTCTACCTCCTCCCCCCGATCTACGGGGCATTCAGCCGGATCTACGCCCCCGACCTCACCCTCACCGGTGACGCCGACGCGGCCGTCCTGCTGCTCCCCGACCGCATGATCGGCGGCCTCGGCGGCGACCTGCTCGGCGCGCTGGTCGCGGGCGGCGCCTTCGCCGCGTTCCTGTCCACCGCCTCCGGACTGACCATGGCGGTCGCCGGCGTGCTCACCCAGGACGTGCTGCCCGCCCGGGGCGTACGGCACTTCCGGCTCGGCACGGTCCTCGCCATGGCGGTGCCGCTCGCCGCGAGCGTCCTGGTCGGCGGTCTGCCCGTCGCCGACGCCGTCGGCCTCGCCTTCGCCGTCTCGGCGTCCTCGTTCTGCCCGCTGCTCGTCCTCGGCATCTGGTGGCGGCGCCTCACCCCGCCGGGCGCCGCCGCGGGCATGCTCGTCGGCGGCGGCGCGGCCCTCCTCGCGGTCGCCGCGACCATGGCCGGATACCCCGGCACCGGCACCCTGCACGCCCTGCTGGCCTGGCCCGCCCTCTGGTCCGTACCGCTCGGCTTCCTCACGATGGTCCTGGTGTCCCTGGCCACCCCCGGCAAGGTCCCGCCCGAGACACCGGCGATCCTGGCCCGCTTCCACCTCCCGGAGGAACTCGTCGGCGGCCGGACCCGCGCGGCGACCAAGGAGATCGAACTGTGGCGGCGGTGAGGACCGGGCCGACCGAACCGGGGCCGGGTGCGGACCGGCGGAAGGGAACCCACGAGCGGTGAGCGGTGTACCACATGCAGGAGGTGAGCGATGAGCGGTGAAGTGACCGGGTTTTTGGCCGGGTTCTGCGTGGCCCTGCTCCCGCTGCTCGCGGCCGGCTTCTGGCTCGGCCGCCGTACGGCACACCCGCGCAACAGCCTCGGCGGGCTCGGCACACCCGTCGAGCACGCCACCTTCCAGACCCTGCACACCGCCACCCTCGCCGCGCCCCCGCTGCGCGCCGGCCTCACGGAGGAGACGGCCCGAAGATCGGCCAAGCGGCTGCGCACCCTGCTCGGCACGGACGCGCTCTGCCTCACCGACCACGAGTCCGTCCTCGCCTGGGAGGGCGTCGCGGAGCACCACCGCGCCGAGATCATGGGACGCCTGGCGGGCCCGTTGGAGACCGGCCGGGGCGAAGCCTTCCGGCTGACCTGCGACATCATCGACTGCCCGGTGCGCTGGGCGGTGGTCGCCCCTCTCACGGTCGACGACCGTGTCCACGGGGCGCTCGTCGCCTGCGCGCCCCGCGAGTCCGCCGTGCTCGTCCGGGCGGCCGGCGAGGTCGCCCGCTGGGTCTCCGTCCAGCTCGAACTGGCCGATCTCGACCAGTCCCGCACCCGCCTGATCGAGGCCGAGATCAAGGCCCTGCGCGCCCAGATCTCCCCGCACTTCATCTTCAACTCACTCGCGGTGATCGCCTCGTTCGTCCGCACCGACCCCGAGCGCGCCCGTGAACTGCTGCTGGAGTTCGCCGACTTCACCCGCTACTCGTTCCGCAGCCACGGCGACTTCACCACCCTCGCCGACGAACTCCACGCCATCGACCACTACCTGGCGCTGGTCCGGGCCCGCTTCGGCGACCGGCTCTCGGTCACGCTCCAGATAGCCCCCGAGGTCCTGCCGGTCACCCTGCCCTTCCTCTGCCTCCAGCCCCTCGTGGAGAACGCGGTGAAGCACGGCCTCGAAGGCAGATCCGTGACCGCGGCGGGCAAGAGCCACATCAGCATCACCGCACAGGACGCCGGCGCCGAGGCGCTCGTCGTCATCGAGGACGACGGCGTCGGCATGGAACCCGACGTGCTCCGCCGTATCCTCGCCGGCGAGACCAGCCCCTCCGGCGGCATCGGCCTCAGCAATGTCGACGAGCGGCTCCGCCAGGTGTACGGCGACGACCACGGCCTGGTCATCGAGACCGCGGTGGGCGCGGGCATGAAGATCACCGCCCGGCTGCCGAAATACCAGCCGGGCGTACACCCGGACGGGGGAATACCCCGGACCTGAGGATCACCGTGGGTGAGTTCTGTGGTGAGTCCTCAGGGTGGGGCTCAGCTGCGCGCCGCCACCATGCCCAGCGTCAGCAGGCCCAGGACGACCCAGCCGAACCACAGCCAGCCGTTGCTGCCGAGGGCCACCGAGTAGGCAGTCACCATGACCAGCCCACCGACGGTGAGCACCCCCATGGCCTTCGTCGAACCGGGCATCGCAACACCCCTTCTCAGGTCCTCAGGCTTCTTCTCCCTCCATGGTGCCCCCACTGGCGGAAATGACAGTGCAGACGACGAAATGTGCCCCCTTTTTCCAGCCGTCCTCGCTGATCCAGAAACCGGAACCGGTCCGGCCGGGTTCATAGCCGTACTGCTGCGGCGGCAGATTCCTCTCGCAGGCGGAGAGGGCCTGCTTCTGAGCCTTGGCGTAGGTGGTACCGGGAGGCATCTCGTGGAACCCGAGCACCTTCTCCCGATGGCGGTCCTGGCAGGACACCAGACGGATCTTGTTCTCGGAGACGCGGTCGAAGCAGTCCTGCTTCTGCAGGGTGGCGACGTCGACGAGCACCGTCTCACCCTCCGTCCGGTACTCACCGATCGGCCCGTACACCGGCCTGCGCTCGCCGACCAGCAGACAGGCGACCCGATGCCCGGCGGCGTCGAAGCCGTCGTCGGTCGGCACCACGGCGTGGGAGCGGACGTCCACGAGCCTCTCCCGGGCCTCCACCGTGAGCTGCTCGCACCGGGCCGCTCCGCCCGCGCGGGCGTCCTCGGCGGACGACACCTCGTAGGAGGCCATCACCTGTCCGTCCATCGCGGGCCCCGCGCACCCGGGCACGATCCGCAGCCCGGCCGCGTCCGTGAACGGGGTGTCGGTCCAGGTGACGTCGACGCAGTCGCCGTCCCTCAGCGGCTCGGTCAGCCCCACGGTCCTGCCGTACGGCAGGACCGCGCTCCCGGTGCCTCCGCCGCCGAGACCGTCCGTCAGCTCCTTCACGGTGCCCATGGCGTACCAGGTGCCGCCGACGACAAGGGCGAGACCGAGGGTGGTGGCCGCGCCCGCGAGCAGGGCCCGGCTGCGGTGCCGGCGGTGATGTCCACCGGCGCCTGCCGCTCGGTGCTCCGCCGGGGACCAGCCGTTCTCACGGGCCGGTGTTTCCCCTGCTGCCGGGGCGCCGTCTCCGCCCCAGGGCGCGTACCGAGGTGTCTCGTGCGCGGTCGGCTGGACCAGGGAGTGTTCGTGGTCCGCCGTGTGTGTGGGTGCGCTCGCCCACTGTGGCTGCGAGCCGACGTCGGGCCCGGTGCGCGGGTGGGCGTGGGGCGTGACGATCGCGGAGAGCGCCGCCTCGGTCTCGGCGGCGGAGATCCGGCGAAGGGGGTCCTTGGTGAGCATGCCCGCCAGCACCGGTTCCAGCGCGCCCGCTCGCAGCATGGGACGCGGTTCCTCCAGGACGAGGGCGGTGAGCACCGCGATCTCCGTGTCGCGGTCGAAGGGCCCGTACCCCTCGACGGCGTGGTAGAGCGTGCAGCCCAGCGAGAACAGGTCGGAGGCGGCGGTGGGCGGTCCGCCCTGGGCCCGCTCGGGTGCCAGATATCCGGCGGTCCCGACCAGGACGTGGGTCCGGGTGTACCGGGTCTCCTGGGTGTCGGGCTGGACGGAGATGCCGTAGTCGGTGAGGAGGACGCGCGCGTACGGCGTTCCGGTGCGGTCCGGGGCGAGCAGGATGTTGGCCGGCTTGACGTCCCGGTGCATGATGCCGCGTTCGTGCCCGGCGGTCAGCGCGTCCAGCACGGCTAGCCCGATCCGGGCGCACTCGACGGGTGCGAGGGCGCCTCGCTGGGCGACCAACGCCTTCAGATCCATGGCGCCCGGCACGTACTCCATGACGATCCACGGCAGCTCGTCGTGTTCCAGGACGTCGTGCACGGTGACCACGTTCGGGTGGGCGCGCAGCCCGGCGGCGTGCCGGGCCTCCGCGCGGGCGCGGGCGACCCGGGCGGTGCGTTCCCGCTCGGCCTCGCCCGGGTGGCGGAACACGATCTCCTTGAGCGCCACCTCGCAGTCCAGCTGCCGGTCGTGGGCGAGCCAGACATGGCCCATGCCGCCGCTGCCCAGCTGGTTCAGCAGGAGATAGCGGTCGGCGATGACCCGGCCGACTCCCGAATGCGGTGCTCCTGACTGCATCGGTCACTCCCAGGGTTCAGATCCACATGAACCGGGCCGGTTCCTGGACGGGTTCGCCCGGTGCCCCCGCATCGCTCGCGTTCCCCGGACTCTCCGGGACGTCGGACGGTGGATCACCGGTCGGCCCGGGAGCTCCCGTCGGGATGTCGGTGGGCGGGACGCTCTCCTCCGGCGGGGTCGGATCGGGGTCGGGAGTGGTGGGCGGCCTGGTC
>NZ_JARGEE010000348.1:0-9753 GCF_033794485.1 Streptomyces sp. MB09-02B | reverse complement strand
TCTATGCGGCGGCAGCTGCAAATTTTTATAAGACACACCTCCACGACCGGCCCCGCCACCGCCGTTCCCACCGACTGGCCCACCGTGAACGTCGTCACGATCCAGGAGAACGCCTCTGTGACCGTGCCACGCGGCGCGTGCCGGTCGACAAGGACGAACACACACGCGATCGCCGGCGCCAGGAACACCCCCGCGAGCGTCGTCAGCCCCGTCATCCCCACCGGGCCGGGCATCAGCGTCAGCGGCACGTAACACACCGCAAGCAGCGCCACCAGCACCTGCAGACGCCGCTCCGGCGCACCGCTCCACTGCCGCGCGCCGTACACCGTGCCGCCCACGAGCGCCCCCAGCCCCACACCCGCCATCAGCCAGCCGTACACCGCGTCCCCGCCGTGGCCGTCCGCGTACGACACGGCCGCGACGGTGATCGAGCCGAGCGCGACACCGACGAAGAGGAACGCGGCGAGGAGCACCAGCAACCCGGGCGAACGCAACGCGCCCAGCCAGTGCGCCTCACGCGGAGCGGAACGCCAGGCCCGCGAGGGCGGCGAGACGACCACCCACAGCGCCCCCAGCACCCCGATGACACTCAGCACCACCAGCGCGGCCGACGCCGACCACAGCGCCACGCACAGCGTCACCAGCAGCGGCCCGACGGTGAACATGACCTCCTGGGCCACGGCGTCCATCGCGTACGCCGTGTGCACCTGCTCCTCCTTGCGCAGCACCGAGGACCACAGGGCCCGCAGCCCGCCCTCCAGCGGCGGTGTGCACAGCCCCGCGACCGCCACCGCGACATACGCCACCCACAGCGGATCCAGCCCCGACAGCGCGAAGACGACCATGGCGAGGGCGGAGACGATCGCGGCCGGCAACTGCACCCTCGGCTGTCCGCACAGGTCCACCAGCCGCCCCAGCAGCGGCTGCCCGACGGCGTTGGCCAGCCCGTACACGGCCGCCAGCCCGCCCGCGAGGCTGTACGTGCCGCCCTCCGCGCGGACGAAGAGCACGATCGCGATGGCGGCGGTGGCGTTCGGCAGCCGGCCCACCAGCGTGCCGGCGAGCAGTCGCGCGGCGTGCCGCGTCCTGAGGATCTCGAGGTATCCGGCGGCCATGTCCTGCCTCTCGACGGGCTCTCGCGAGCGACGTGTTACGTATAACGTCTCCCGTCATACGTACCATGTGCCCTGACCACGAGTCCAGACGAGGGAGCAGGCCGACGGTGGCACGAGGTAGTACGCGCCCCACGAGCCGTGACGTCGCCCAGGCCGCCGGCGTCTCCCAGGCCGCCGTCTCCCTGGTCCTCGGCGACAAATGGCGCGGCCGCGTCTCCGAGACCACGGCCGAACGTGTCCGCGAGGCCGCACGCGAACTGGGCTACCGGCCCAACCTCGCCGCCCGCAACCTCCGCCTGGGCCGCACCCGCACCGTCCTGCTGGTCGTCCCCGCCCTGACCACCGAGTTCTTCGCCGGCGTCTACACGGGCGCCGCCCGCGTCGCCGCCCGCCACGGCTTCGGCGTCGTCCTGTACCCCTCCCCCGAGGGCGTCGGCCCCGCCCGCGACCCCTTCGCCTCCGCCCAGGCCGCTCTCGACGGCGTGATCGCCTCCTCGATGGCCGCGGACGCGCTCACCGCCATCCGCGGCGACCAACTCCCCCTCGTCATGCTCGACAGCGACCCCGACGGCAGCCTCGGCGCCGCGACCGTCAACCTCGACATCCGCGACGGGATCCGCCAGGTCACCGAGCACCTCCTCGCCCTGGGCCACCGCCACTTCCTGCACCTCGCCGCCGACATCCCCTCCTGGACCTTCCGCGTCCGCGCACGGGAACTCGCGGAACGGGTGGCCTCGGTACCGGGCGCGTCCCTGCGGACGGCCGCCGCGCCGATCTCCATCGAGGGGGCGCTGACCGCGGCGGAGGCGGCTCTGACCGACACCGCCACCGTGACACGCCCCACCGCCGTGGTGTGCGACGACGACAAACTGGCCGCCGGGGTCTACAAGGCCGCACGGCGGTTGGGGCTGCGGATCCCCGAGGACGTGTCCGTCACCGGGCTCGACGACCTCGCCCTCGCCACCGCCCTCGACCCCGAGCTGACCACCGTACGACTGGACGCGGAACTGTTCGGAGAACGCGGGATGGAGGCCCTGCTGGCCGTCCTGGAGGGGCGTACGCCGACGGATGGGGACATCCCGGTGGAGCTGGTGGTGCGGGGGTCCACGGCACGGGTACGGGGCTGAGCACCGCGCCCGCCACCGGTCCGTGACCGGCTGGTCGCGCAGTTCCCCGCGGCCCTTCGGGACGCGCTGTCATGGGCGCATCCGACACAGGCACCGAACGCCGCGCGCCCCGGCCTGTGCCGGCCGGGGCGCACTACGGGCGGGATCGTGCGACTGTGCGGACTACTCGTCGTCCTCCTCCGCGGAGCTCTCGGCCTCCGTGGAGGCGCCGTCCGCCTCCAGAAGGCGGCCGAGCTGACGGCCGACGATGCGCTTGAACTTGCGCTGCTGCGGACGCGTACGGTCCAGGACCGCCACCTCCAGACGCTCGGCGGGAATCTCCCGCTGAGTGCCGTTGGTGTCGCGCGACAAGGCCTGGACGGCGAGCTTCAACGCCTCCGCCAAAGACATGCCGTCCTGGTGCCGCTGGTCCAGATAGCTGCTGATCTGCTCGGCGTTGCCACCGACCGCCACCGAGCCGTGCTCGTCGACGATCGAACCGTCGTGCGGCAGCCGATAGATCTGGTCGCCCTCGGGGGTCTCCCCCACCTCGGCCACGACCAGCTCCACCTCGTACGGCTTCTCGGCCGCCGAGGAGAAGATCGTGCCCAGCGTCTGGGCATACACGTTGGCGAGACCACGCGCGGTCACGTCGTCACGGTCGTAGGTGTAACCCCGCAGGTCGGCGTAGCGCACACCACCGATCCGGAGGTTCTCGTACTCGTTGTACTTGCCGGCGGCCGCGAAACCGATCCGGTCATAGATCTCGCTGAACTTGTGCAGCGCACGGGACGGGTTCTCGCCGACGAACACGATGCCGTCGGCATACTGCAGCACGACCAGGCTGCGGCCACGGGCGATGCCCTTGCGGGCGTACTCCGCCCGGTCCGCCATCGCCTGCTGGGGTGAGACATAGAACGGCGTCGACACCGGTTATCCGTCCCTTTCTGTCGAAGTCACTGGATCACCTTGATAAGAGAGCCGTCGCGGGCCGGACCGGCTAGAGCAGCGCGGCCCGGGGACCGTCCGGCTGCTCCAGACGGCGCTCCAGGATCGAACGGGCGATCTCGGAGGACTCCTCGTCGGTGAGCCGGCGGAAGCCGTCCTCGGTGATCACGGTGACGATGGGGTAGATCCGGCGGGCGACATCGGGACCACCGGTCGCCGAGTCGTCGTCTGCCGCGTCGTAGAGGGCCTGGATGACGAGGGTCGTCGCCTCGCCCTCGGAGAGATCGGCACGGAACAGCTTCTTCATCGCACCGCGCGCGAAGATCGAACCCGAGCCGGTGGCCGCGTAGCCGCTCTCCTCGGAACGGCCGCCCGTCACGTCGTACGAGAAGATGCGGCCCTTCTCCCGGTCCACGTCGTAACCGGCGAAGAGCGGGACGACGGCCAGGCCCTGCATGGCCATGCCGAGGTTGGAACGGATCATGGTGGAGAGCCGGTTCGCCTTGCCCTCCAGCGAGAGCTGCGCGCCCTCGACCTTCTCGAAGTGCTCCAGCTCCAGCTGGAACAGTTTCACCATCTCCACGGCCAGACCGGCCGTGCCGGCGATCCCGACGGCCGAGTACTCGTCGGCCGGGAACACCTTCTCGATGTCCCGCTGGGCGATCATGTTCCCCATCGTGGCCCGGCGGTCACCGGCGAGCACCACACCGCCGGGGAACGTCACGGCCACGATCGTCGTGCCGTGCGGAGCTTCGATGACACCCTGGGTCGGCGGCAGCTGCCGCTTGCCGGGGAGCAGCTCCGGCTGGTGGTCCGACAGGAAGTCCATGAAGGACGACGACCCAGGCGTCAGGAAGGCAGCTGGTAGACGCCCGGTGCTACGAGTGTTGGCTTCCACGCGTTTCCTTCCACATATGTCGCAGCCCGCCTCATGACGTCGGGCCGATCCTTGAACTGCCCCAGCGCCGCGTTGCAGCTGAAGCACAGTACGCCTCGGACCCTACCCGTCTCGTGGCAGTGATCCACATGCGCCGGCAAAGCCGCCAAACAGATACAGCAGACGCCCCCTTGGGAGGCGATCAGCTCGTCGCGTTCGGCTTCGGTGATGCCGTACTCGCGCTTCAGGTGGCCCTGCCTGCTTTGGACAGCCCGGCACGCCTTGCAACGTGTCGACAGGCCGTCGGACGCCGTCGCGTTGCGATGCCACTCGTCGTGCGGCTTGATCTCACCGCATGTCCGGCAGAGTTTGTGCCCGGCGGGGACATCCACCTTCTCCCGCACAGGCTTCCCCATGGCCTCCCTGCGACGCCGGTAGTGCGCGGCGCCGTACTCGGCCACGCACTCCCGACACCTCACCTGAAGGCCGTCGCTACGGTTCTTGTCCTTGGCGAACGAGGTGGCCGGCAGCGCTCGCCGACACCCGCTGCATCGCTTCTCGGCCTCTTCCATCCCCCGCACACCGATCCTGCGATTCGAAGACCGAAGCGCAATTCAACCTTTACTCGCCACCTTTTTGCACGAAGCTCCGCACGAAATCCTCGGCATTTTCCTCAAGTACATCATCGATTTCGTCGAGCACGGAGTCGACGTCGTCGCTGAGCTTCTCCTGCCGCTCCTTCAGGTCCTCCGATGCCTGCGCCTCCGGCGCCGCCTCGGTCTCCTCCGTGGAACGGGTGGCCTTCTGCTGGCCGCCGCCGGTGTCCTTGGTCGCCATAACCCTCACCCCGCTCTGTTGCCCGACATGGTCGGCAGGTCGGCATTCCTGCCGATCGGTGATGATCAGACCCTACAAGCCGGGTCTGACATTGGCCCTGTTGTTTCCACAACGTCCGGGGACCACCTCGATGATTCCCGGACGGCGGTGTTTCCACCCTGCCCGGCTGATCACGATTGAACCCCGGTTCAGTGCCCGGACAGCACCCTGACCAGGTCTTCTGCCGTACGGCAGCGGTCCAGCAGCTCCTTGACGTGATTTCGCGTTCCGCGAAGCGGTTCGAGGGTTGGGACGCGCTGGAGCGAGTCCCGGCCCGGCAGGTCGAAGATCACCGAGTCCCAGGAGGCCGCCGCGACGTCGTCCGCGTACTGCTCCAGACAGCGACCGCGGAAGTACGCACGGGTGTCCTCCGGCGGCTTGGTGCGGGCCTCGTCGACGCCTTGCTCGGTCAGCAGCCGCTTCATCTTGCCGCGGGCCACCAGACGGTTGTAGAGGCCCTTCTCGGCGCGTACGTCGGCGTACTGGAGGTCGACGAGGTGGAGCCGGGCGGCGTCCCAGTCGAGGCCGTCACGGCGTCGGTAGCCCTCCATCAGCTCCCGCTTGGCGACCCAGTCGAGCTCCCCGGAGAGGCTCATCGGGTCGTTCTCCAGCCGGTTCAAGGTGTCTTCCCACCGGCTCAGGACGTCCTTCGTCTGGTCGTCCGCGTCCGCCCCGAAGCGCTCCTCGACGTACTTGCGCGACAGCTCGTAGTACTCCATCTGAAGCTGTACGGCGGTCAGGGTGCGCCCGCTGCGCAGAGTGATGAGGCGTTGCAGGGTCGGGTCGTGCGAGACCTGGTGCAATGTACGAACAGGCTGGTCAACAGCGAGATCGACGGCGATGAAGCCGTCTTCGATCATCGACAGCACCAGGGCCGTCGTGCCCAGCTTCAGGTAGGTCGAGATCTCCGAGAGGTTCGCGTCGCCGATGATCACGTGGAGGCGGCGGTATTTCTCCGCGTCGGCGTGGGGTTCGTCGCGGGTGTTGATGATGGGGCGCTTGAGGGTGGTTTCCAGGCCGACTTCCACCTCGAAGTAGTCGGCGCGCTGGCTGAGCTGGAAGCCGTGTTCGTGGCCGTCCTGGCCGATGCCGACGCGGCCGGCGCCGGCGAAGACCTGGCGGGAGACGAAGAAGGGGGTGAGGTGGCGCACGATGTCCGAGAAGGCGGTTTCCCGCTTCATCAGGTAGTTCTCGTGCGTGCCGTAGGAGGCGCCCTTGTTGTCGGTGTTGTTCTTGTAGAGGTGGATCGGCTGGGCGCCGGGGAGCTGGGCCGCGCGTTCGGCGGCTTCGGCCATGATGCGCTCGCCGGCCTTGTCCCACAGGACGGCGTCGAGGGGGTTGGTGACCTCGGGGGCGCTGTATTCGGGGTGTGCGTGGTCGACGTAGAGCCGCGCGCCGTTGGTGAGGATGACATTGGCCAGGCCGATGTCCTCGTCGGTGAGCTGGCTGGAGTCGGCGGCCTCGCGGGCGAGGTCGAAGCCTCGCGCGTCCCGCAGCGGGTTCTCCTCCTCGAAGTCCCAGCGGGCCCGGCGGGCCCGGTGCATCGCCGCTGCGTAGGCGTTGACGATCTGGGACGAGGTGAGCATGGCATTGGCATTGGGGTGGCCGGGGACGGAGATCCCGTACTCCGTCTCGATGCCCATTACTCGCCGTACGGTCATGCGGCCCTCCTTGCCCGGCGGCGTCCTCGGTCGGGGACGCTGCTCAAGTACCGCTGGCGCTCTCGTGCGTGTGCGGTGCCCGTCCCCGCACTGCGCGACTCGGCGGTACGAAAGAGCCTAGAACGGCTCTGCGCTGGTGGGGAGATCATTTGCGTCATTGCTGTGGTCCGGCCTTTACCTGGAAAACAGTCGGCTGCGGGTACCCACTGAGGGCACCCGCAGCCGCCCTGTGTATTACAGGTACTGTCCGGTGTTCGCCACCGTGTCGATGGAGCGACCGGTGTCCGCGCCCTGCTTTCCGGTGATCAGGGTACGGATGTAGACGATCCGTTCGCCCTTCTTACCGGAGATTCGGGCCCAGTCGTCCGGGTTGGTGGTGTTGGGCAGGTCCTCGTTCTCCTTGAACTCGTCCACGCAGGCCTGGAGCAGGTGGGAGACGCGGAGGCCCTTCTGGTTCTTGTCGAGGAAGTCCTTGATCGCCATCTTCTTGGCGCGGCCGACGATGTTCTCGATCATGGCGCCGGAGTTGAAGTCCTTGAAGTAGAGGACTTCCTTGTCGCCGTTGGCGTAGGTGACTTCCAGGAAGCGGTTCTCCTCGGATTCGGCGTACATGTGTTCCACTGCCGTCTGGATCATGCTCTGGACGGTGGTGGTCTTGGAGCCGCCGTGTTCGCCGAGGTCGTCCGTGTGGAGGGGGAGACGCTCGGTGAGGTACTTCTGGAAGATGTCCTTGGCCGCTTCGGCGTCCGGACGCTCGATCTTGATCTTCACGTCGAGCCGGCCGGGGCGCAGGATGGCGGGGTCGATCATGTCCTCGCGGTTGGAGGCGCCGATGACCACGACGTTCTCCAGGCCCTCCACGCCGTCGATCTCGGCGAGCAGCTGCGGGACGATGGTGTTCTCCACGTCCGAGCTGACGCCGGATCCGCGGGTGCGGAAGAGGGATTCCATCTCGTCGAAGAAGACGATGACGGGGGTGCCCTCGCTGGCCTTCTCCCTCGCACGCTGGAAGACCAGGCGGATCTGTCGCTCGGTCTCGCCGACGTACTTGTTGAGGAGCTCGGGGCCCTTGATGTTGAGGAAGAAGCTCTTGCCCTGGGCCTGGCCGGTGACTTCGGCGACCTTCTTCGCCAGTGAGTTGGCGACGGCCTTGGCGATGAGCGTCTTGCCGCATCCGGGGGGGCCGTAGAGCAGGACGCCCTTGGGCGGGCGCAGTTCGTGCTCCTTGAACAGGTCCGGGTAGAGGTAGGGGAGCTCGACCGCGTCGCGGATCATCTCGATCTGGTTGCCGAGGCCACCGATCTGCTCGTACCCGATGTCGGGAACCTCTTCGAGGACGAGTTCCTCGACCTCGCTCTTGGGCACGACCTCGTAGACGTAGCCGGAGCGGGGTTCGAGAAGGAGGGCGTCGCCGGGGCGGATGGTGATGTCCAGCAGGGGCTCGGCGAGCCGCACCACCCGTTCCTCGTCGGTGTGCCCCTGTACGAGGGCGCGCTCGCCGTCCTCGAGGATCTCCTTGAGGGTGACGATGTCGCCGACGCTCTCGTACTCCATGGCCTCGACCACGTTGAGAGCTTCGTTGAGCATCACTTCCTGGCCTCGCCGGAGCTCTTCCAGGTCGACGCTGGGGCTGACGTTCACGCGGAGCTTTCGGCCTCCGGTGAAGATGTCGGCCGTGCCGTCCTCGTTCGCCGTGAGGAAGACACCGAAGCCGGCCGGCGGCTGTGCGAGCCGGTCGACTTCCTCCTTGAGGGCCACGATCTGGTCGCGGGCCTCACGGAGCGTGTTGGCGAGCCGCTCGTTCTGTGCGGACACGCCGGCCAGATTGGTCTGCAGCTCGACGATCCGCTCTTCGAGAATCCTCGTGTGTCGCGGAGAGTCGGCGAGCTTGCGTCGCAGGACGGCGATCTCCTGCTCAAGGTAGGCAATCTGCCCGGCCGGGTCGTCGGACCCTCGTCCCGGGCGGATGCCGCGGTTCATGTCGTCGTCGTGGGCTGCCACGGTCCTCACCTCCTCCAAGGGGAGCTGGACGCTTCCAGACCCTACCTGGGTGGGTGTCGATTGAAACCCCTAGATCACAAAGACGGTCGGGGTGTGTCCGATCTTCACCCTTGCGCTCTCCCTCACGCCAGGGGAATACCCACCGAACATGATTGGGAAGCCGCCCCGGGTAGGGTCGAAGTGTTCAACACCCGTCAGAGCCTGCATCGTTCCCGACCGGCTCGACGGACGACTCGACGAACGACTCGATGAATGACCCGACGCATGAGGCGGCAGGAGAGATGAGCGTGCAGCAGGAGGCCACGGCCGCGGGCGAGGCGCTCGAGGTCTGGATCGACCAGGACCTCTGCACCGGTGACGGTATCTGCGTGCAGTACGCGCCCGAGGTGTTCGAGCTGGACATCGACGGACTGGCCTATGTGAAGAGTCCGGGCGACGAGTTGCTGCAGGCCCCGGGGGCGACAACGCCCGTTCCCCTGCCGCTTCTCACGGATGTGGTGGACTCCGCGAAGGAGTGTCCGGGCGAGTGCATCCATGTACGTCGCGTTTCGGACAGGGTCGAGGTCTTCGGGCCTGACGCGGAGTGATCCGGCGGGCACTACGCGTCGCCCTGTGTCTGCTTTCTCACACCGGGTTTGCCGGGTGATCACTTCCCGTTCGCCCAGGTGCGGCCGGTGTCAGACGCTTTGTGCCCCGGCGGGGGTGGAGCGGACGAACGCCCCGTTCCTCCATTGCCACTTGACGGGGTTCGTGACGTCCGGGCAGCAGTTGGGGACCTCGGCCGACGAGTAGCCGTGCAGGGTGGCGGTGACGGCGGCGTCACGGACGGCGAAGTCGGTGACGGTGGTGCGGTCCTTGGGGTTCACCAGGGTGGCGACGACCCGGGGCTGCGCCGCGTCGGTGGAGCGGGTCAGCACGTACACGCCGTCGGGCGGGGTGCCCATGCTGGCGTCGCAGTGGACGACGGCCACGGTCTCGAGCCGGCCGTCCCCGTCGAGGTCCTCGGAGGCCTTCTTCTTCACGACGACGCCGACGGGCCCGCAGTCGAGGGGGTGCCGATGATAAGCCTCTGACGCTTCCGACGAATAGCCCTGTGTAAATTCCGGTGGCCGCGGTATCATTACAGAAAACAAAAACGGAAGAGATTCGTACAGGGAAAAAGGTAGACT
>NZ_JARGEE010000347.1:0-9795 GCF_033794485.1 Streptomyces sp. MB09-02B | reverse complement strand
GCACCCGACTCCCCCGCCCCGCCCTGTGGCTGCCCGCCGCCGCGCTGACGCTGGCCGGGGCGCTGACCGTCGGCCTGGTCACGGCCTCGGACTCCGGCCTCGGCGTGCGGACGTCCGACGCCGAGAGTGCCGTCGTCCTGCTCGACCGGATCGCCGACGTCGCCGCGCGGACGGAGGTCGAACCGGTCCGCGACGACCAGTTGGTGTATGTACGGAGCCTGACGGCCGGGGCGGAGGCGCAGGGCGAGGACGGCGTGTACGTCCCGGGGCGGCTGCACGAACGGGAGGAGTGGGTGTCCCAGGAGCCGGGGCCGGTGAAGCGGTTGGCGCTGCACTACGAGAACGGCGCCTACTTCCCGCTGCGGGAGCTGCTGCCCCCGGGGTCGCCGGGTGTCCCGGCCGGTATCGACCGGCCGACGTACCGGTGGCTGGCCACGCTGCCCACCGACCCGGACGAGCTGCTCGCCGAACTCCGCGGTCTCATCGAGCCGTTCGAGGACCAGGAGCCTTCGCAGGCGGTCTTCGACAAGATCGGTGAACTGCTCAACGCGTCGGTCATGCCGCCCGAGACCGCCGCCGCGCTGTACGGGGCCGCCGCGCGGATCCCCGGGGTGACCCGGATCGAGGAGGCGACCGACCCGGCCGGGCGGCACGGCGTCGGCATCCGCCGCGTCGACGGGCGGTCGGGGTGGGCCACCGAGTGGATCTTCGACCGGGAGAGCCTGGTCTACCTCGGTGAACGCACCTGGCTGACGAAGGACGGCGCCGACGGGGCGAAGGGGACGGTGCTGTCGGAGAACGCGGTGCTGGAACGGGCGGTGGTGGACGAGTACCGGGAACGGCCGGGGTCGTAGCGCATCCGGACGGGGTCGTAGCACGTCCGGCCCGGCACGTCCGTGAGGGCCGTCGGTCAACCCCTTTCGAGCAGGTTCGAAAGGCTTGTCCGGTGGGAGGGCGTGCGTGAGCATCGGTGCCCCGGCGGCGGCCGGCCGTCGTCCGCCGACCGGGGACCGGCACATGTGAGAGCAATCCGCCTGCCCTCGCGGACACATGCTGTCCGCAGGCCTTCCCACCCTGGACTCATGACAGACAACAGCGTGCGCAGCCACCGGATCGACATCCCTCAGGCCCAGCTGGACGATCTGCACACCCGCCTCGACCTCACCCGCTGGCCCGACGAACTCCCGGACGCGGGCTGGGCGTACGGCACCTCGCTGCCGTACCTCCGTGACCTCGCCACGTACTGGCGCGACACCTACGACTGGCGCGAGCACGAGGCCACCCTCAACGGGCTTCCGCAGTACGTCACGGAGATCGACGGCGCGCGGGTGCACTTCCTGCACATCCGCTCCGCCCGGCCGGACGCGCTGCCGCTGATCCTCACGCACGGCTGGCCGGGTTCGATCGTGGAGTTCCTCGGTGTGATCGACCTGCTGAGCGACTTCCACCTGGTGATCCCCTCCATCCCCGGCTTCGGGTTCTCCGGGCCCACCCGGGAGAAGGGCTGGAACATCTCCCGGGTCGCCCGCACCTGGGCGGAGCTGATGCGCCGACTCGGCTACGAGCGCTACGGCGCGCAGGGCGGCGACCTGGGCGCGCTGATCTCCCCCGCGCTGGCTCGCACCGCCCCGGAGTCGGTGGTCGGCGTCCATGTGAACGCCGCGTCGGTGGGCTTCATCCCGCTCGGCCCGGTCGACGAGGCGGAGCGCAAGGACCTCGACGAGCGGGAGCTGCGGAGCCTCGCGAGCATCGGCGAGTTCACCACGGACGGCTTCGGCTACAACGCCCTCCAGTCGACCCGCCCGCAGACCCTGTCGTACGGCCTCACGGACTCCCCCGTCGGCCAGCTCGCCTGGATCATGGAGAAGTTCCAGGCGTGGACGCACTCCTCGGCCGCGCTGCCGGAGGACGCGATCGGCCGGGACACCCTGCTCACCAACGTGATGCTGTACTGGCTGACCGGCACGGCCGGTTCCGCGGCCCGGATGTACTACGAGAACAGCCATGTCCCGGACTGGTTCCCGACGGCGACCTCCGGGGTGCCGACCGCGGTGGCGAACTTCGGCGAGGACGTGGCGATCCGCCGCTGGGCCGAGCAGGTCAACACCGTCGTACGGTGGACGGAGTTCGGCCGCGGCGGCCACTTCGCGGCCCTGGAGGTCCCGGACCTGCTGGCGGCGGACGTACGGGAGTTCTTCGACTCCGTGCGCCGGGCCGGCTAGCCCATCGGGCGGTAGTGGCCCAGCACGTGGGCGAGGTGGGCGAACCACTGGTGGAGGCGTTCCCGGGGCTTCGCCTCCACCGTGCACTCGTAGAAGCCGCCGTCGAGGTGGACGACGGCGACCATGAGGGCCTTGCCGTTGCCGCTCGCCTTGTAGTGGACGCTGCGGATCTCGGACCACGAGAAGTCGACGGAGACGCCGTGGTCCTCGAAGGCGACCCCGTTGACGTCGACGACGACGGAGTTGTGCCGGTCGACGCCCAGGAACTCCGGGCCCTGGTGGGGTGACTGGGGATAGGGCTGCGGGTGCTGGCCCTGCGGCGGCTGCGGGTACGGCTGCGGTGGGGCGTAAGCCTGGGGCGGCTGCGTGTACGGCTGCGGTGGGGGCGCGTACGGCTGGCCGGGAGGCGTGGGCGGGGGCGCGTACGGCGGGGGCGGGGGGCCGAAGCCCTGGTGACCGGGCGGCGGCGTCCACGGCTGCTGCGGCGGTGGCGGCTGGTGACCCTGCTCAGGCTGGTCCATGGTGTGTGTCCTCTGCCCCGTTGGTGTGACTCGTACCGCACCGTATCTCTCACTCTCGCGTGAAACATTCCCCGGGGGCCACCGCATCAATGGAGTGAGAGGCGGCAACGCGAGTCCGTTCAGGGGGAGCCACGTATGAGACCAGTCCGCGCGGACGGATACCAGGAGTTCGCGGTGGCGCGCGCGGGTCATCTGTACCGGTCCGCGTGTCTGCTCACCGGCGGGGACACCCATCTCGCCGAGGACCTCGTGCAGGAGACGCTCGGCCGTTTGTACGTGAAGTGGGGGCGGGTGCGGCGGGCGGACAACCCGGTCGGCTATGCCCAGACCGTGCTGACCAGGACGTTCCTCGCCCACCAGCGGCGCCGTAGCAGCCGGGAACGGGCCACCGACGTGATCCCGGACGGGCCCGCCGCGCCGGGCACCGACGCGTCCCTGCGGCTCACCCTCGTCGAGGCGCTGGCCCAACTGCCGCCCAAGGACCGGGCTGTGGTCGTCCTGCGCTACTGGGAGGACCGTTCCGTCGAGGAGACCGCCGCGGCGATGAACGCCAGCTCGGCGGCGGTGCGCACCCGGTGCGTCCGTGCCCTGGCCCGATTGCGCGTCCTGCTCGGCGACGCCATCGGCGAGTACGCCGCCCCCTGAGCGCCCCGCATCCACCGACCCCAGCACACCCCACCCACTCGCAGAAACGGCGGTTCGTCATGCCCCAGGAACAGCACGAAGACCCCTTCGAGGGCCGGCTCGGCGACGCCCTGCGCCGGGTCGGCGGCACCTTCGAGGCCGATCACCACGCGCTGGTCGGCGGCGGAGCCGTACGCGGCCGGCGGCTGATGTTCCGCCGACGGGCGGCGGTGCTGGGCGGGGTCGCCGGGATCGCGCTCGTCGGGGTGGGCGGAGCGCTCCTGCTGCCCGGCGCCGGAGACCGGGCCGGGCAGCGGTCCGTGGCGGCGGAGCGGTCCACCGAGCCGGACGCCGAGCAGACCGTCCGGGACGACGACGGCGCGGTGTCCGGCGCGGAACTCGTCGGCATGCTCAAGGAGATGCTGCCGGACGGGAGGATCAGCGGGGAGTCCGCTCGTGGCACGAGCGCGGACGGGCCGCCGTACGCCCAGGTCGTGTACGACGACGGCAAGGGCGGGGCGGCCGTGCAGCTCGGACTCGGGCGGATCGAGGCCGACAGCGAGGAGGCCCGGCAGCGGACGGACTGCCCTGACAAGACGTTCGTCGCGTACGACTCCTGCGAGGAGAGCACGCTGCCGGGCGGTGCGCGGCTGATGCTCTTCCAGGGTTACGAGTACCCGGACCGCCGGGTGGACACCAAGTACTGGTACGCGCAGCTGGTCGATCCGGCGGGCTACGAGGTCAGCGTCATGGAATGGAACGCCGAGGCGCAGAAGGACGCGCCCATCACCCGCGCCGAACCCCCGCTGTCCCTCGCCGCGCTGACCTCGATCGTCCGGGACCCGGGCTGGAAGCCGGTCGTCGACGCCATCACGGAGAAGCCGGCGAACGGCGGCACGCAGGAGGACCAGGGGGAGAAGGAGGAGTCGTCGACGGTTCCCCCCGGGGACGGGTCGCTCGATGCCCCGGTCATCGGGAGCGAGGCCATACGGAGGACCCTCGTCAGCCTCCTTCCCGAGGGCGTCGACGTCGTCGGCGAGGACAACGAGGTGTCGGACTTCGCGTACGTCGTCCTCGACGACGGCAAGGGGCGGAGCCTGGTGCAGATGAATGTGCAGCCGGGCATGGCGGACCGCGCGGGCACGCTGTTCGGCGCCGACGCCGAGACCCTGCCCGACGGCACGAAGGTCGCCACCCGGCAGGAGCCCGGCGAGAAGGGCGGCGCGGGGGTCGTGATGTGGACCGTGGACACGCTCCGCCCGGACGGGCTGCGGGTCGTGATCAGCGCCTTCAACTCCGGCGCCCAGCACACCGCCGCGACCCGCGGGACCCCCGCGCTCACCATGGCTCAGCTGAGGGAGATCGCCACCAGCGAGCGCTGGAAGAGGCTCGACTGACGGCCGGGCGTCAGAAGAAGTCCGCCCACGGCTGGTCCCAGATCTGCTTCACGGCCAGCACCAGGAACAGCAGGCCCGCGAGCGCCAGCATGCCGTTGCTGACCATGCCGTTGCGCCATTCCCGGGGCGTGCGGGAGGAGTTGAGGAGCCAGAGCAGCGTGGCGGCGAGGAACGGCAGGAAGGCCGCGCCGAGGACGCCGTAGAGGATGATCAGGCGGAACGGCTGGCCCTGGAAGAGCAGGACGATGGGCGGGAAGGTGAGCCAGAGCAGGTAGGCGCGGAACGGCCAGGACTTCTCGTGGCGGCCGGAGGCGACCTCCTCGCCCGTCACCGCCCCCTTCCTGCGGAAGCGCGCCACGAAGTCGGCGAACATCAGGCTCACGCCGTGCCAGACGCCGATGAGGGAGGTGTACGAGGTGGCGAAGAAGCCGATCAGGAAGAACTTGGCGGTGGCCGTGCCGTACTCGTCCTCCAGGATGTCACCGAGCTGGATGAGGCCCTTGTCGCCGCTGGCGATGGCGACGTTCGCGGAGTGCAGCAGTTCGGCGCCGACGAAGAGCATCGAGATCACGAAGATGCCGGTCGTGATGTAGGCGACCCGGTTGTCCAGGCGCATGACCTTCATCCAGCCGGTGTTCGTCCAGCCCTTGGCGTTGACCCAGTAGCCGTACGCGGCCAGCGTGATCGTGCCGCCGACGCCGCCGATCAGGCCGAGGGTGTTGAGGATCGAGTCCTTCTCGTCGGGCAGGACGGGCAGGAGCCCGGCGAAGGCGTCCCCGAGGTTGGGGGTGACGCGAATCGCGAGATAGACCGTGACCACGAACATGACGCCCACCAGGACCGTCATGACCTTCTCGAAGACCTCGTACTTGTTGAACCAGACGAAGACGAGGCCGCTCAGGCCGCACAGCACGGCCCACCACTTGAGGTCCATCACGTCGGGGAACAGCGCCTGGAGGGGCAGGGCGCTGGAGGACATCGCGGCGGCGCCGTAGACGAATCCCCAGATCACGACGTAGACGACGAAGAACCACGTCGTCCAGCGCCCGAGGCTCGCCCAGCCGTCGAAGAGGGTGCGGCCGGTGGACAGGTGCCAGCGGCCGGCCGCCTCGGCCAGGGAGATCTTGACGAGGCAGCCGATGACGGCGGCCCAGAGCAGGGTGTAGCCGAAGTTGCTGCCGGCGATCAGGGTCGCGACCAGGTCGCCGGCGCCGACACCGGTCGCGGCGACGACGATGCCGGGGCCGATGTACTTCCAACTGGATTTACGGGGTGGGGGGTTGGTGCCGGATGGTGCGGGTGAGTCAGTGGGGTTTCCCGTGGTGTCCGCCATGAGGGTCAAGAAACCCCAAGGGCGCCAGCATGACAAGAGGACAACCCGGGCGCCCCGTCAGGGGCGCGGGGAACTGCGCGACCGGCCACGACGGCGCCGCCGACGACCGACGGCCTCAGCGGACGGCGGCCACAGCGGACGGCGGCTTCAGCGGACGGCGGCTTCAGTACCGGATGCCACCGAAGCCACCGAAGCCACCGGCCCGCAGAACCGCTCAACCCAGCAGAGCGCCACCGCAGCCGTCCGCCCCGCACGTACCGAGTTCGAACCACACGGTCTTGCCCGAGCCGTCCTGGTGGCAGCCCCACCGACCCGCGAGCGCGTCCACCAGGAACATCCCCCGGCCGCTTTCCGATATCTCCGGCACCCGGCGCACCCGGGGCGGGCGGCCGTCCGTGTCCGACACCTCGCAGCGCAGTACGCCGTGGGCCGCCGACAGGGTCAGCTTCAGTCGGCTCTCCGCGTGCACCAGGGCGTTGGTGACCAGCTCGCTCACCAACAGCTCGGCCGTGTCGGTCTGGTCGAGCAGACCCCATCCCTCCAGCTGCCTGCGCACCTGCGCGCGGGCCTGTGCGGCGGCGGTGGGACGGGGGTCGTACTCGACACTCAGGTGGCCCGCGCCCATGGGGGGTTGGGGGTACGAGGCGAAATGGGGGCCGGAATCCGGAAGGAGACCCCCGGAGAGTTGCAGCATGCTTCCAGGGTTGCCGCCGCGCGTACGCGGCACACGGGGAGGACTACCCGTTTCCGGCCCTGCATATACCTGTTTCCCGCCCGGGTACGTCCGCAATTGGGGGCCTACGCGACCGATGGGCGTGTACGCGGTTGTGTAGGGGCTTACGCACGCCGTGAACTCCGGGCCCGTTCGCCTCCGTTCCGGCCATTCCGGCCCCCTGCCCGCCCCCACCCACTCTTGACCTGGTCATGCCAGAGCCGCACCATGAGCGCCACACCCGCACCAGGGCACGGACGGGCGCACCACGGTCACCGGCCCGGGCCCGAGGCACGTCGCAAGGATCCACCCCCCGCTCCACTCCCCACTTCCGGAGACCCCGGAATCCCTGGAGAAACTAGGAGACTTGATGCGACTCCGCATACGCGGCAGGGCGGCGACGCCCGACGGCACCGGCAGGAGATCCGGTCGCCGCACCGCCGCCCTCGCCACCCTGCTGGCACTGGCCCTCGCCGCCCCGGTCGCCGCGACCACCACGGACGCGACGGCGACCAGCGCCGAGCGGCCGAAGGCCTCGGCCGACGACATCCGCCAGTACGAGGTCCACATGCACTCGGACACCAAGTCCCGCACGGCGCTGCAGCGGGCCGGCGTGACCGTGGACGACGCCGACGACCACTCGGTGTTCATCTCCGGACGCGCGGACCAGGTCAAGAAGCTGAAGCAGCAGGGCTACGAGGTCACCCCGCTCGGCGCCGCCCCGGACCGGTCCAACGGCGAGGGCGACGTACGGCTCTTCGACTTCCCGTCCGCCGACTCCCGCTACCACAACTACGCGGAGATGACGAACGAGATCAACTCCGTCGTCTCGGCCAACAGTTCGATCGCCAGCCAGCGTGTCATCGGCACCACGTACCAGGGCCGGAACATCGTCGCCATCAAGATCAGCGACAACGTCGGCACGGACGAGGCCGAGCCCGAGGTGCTGTTCACCCACCACCAGCACGCCCGTGAGCACCTCACGGTCGAGATGGCGCTCTATCTGCTGAACGAGCTGACCTCCGACTACGGGACCGACTCCCGCGTCACCAACATGGTGAACAACCGCGAGATCTGGATCATCCCGGACATCAACCCGGACGGCGGCGAGTACGACGTCGCCACCGGCACGTACCGCTCGTGGCGCAAGAACCGGCAGCCCAACAGCGGTTCGTCGGCCGTCGGCACCGACCTCAACCGCAACTGGAACTACCGCTGGGGCTGCTGTGGCGGCTCGTCCGGGTCCACGTCCTCGGACACCTACCGGGGTGCGGCCGCCGAGTCGGCGCCCGAGGTGAAGGTCGTCGCCAACTTCGTGCGCAGCCGGGTCGTCGGCGGGGTCCAGCAGATCAAGACCGGTATCGACTTCCACACCTTCAGCGAGCTGGTGCTGTGGCCCTTCGGGTACACGACCGCCAACACCACGACCGGCATGACGGCGGACGACCGGAACGCGTTCGCGACGGTCGGCGGCAAGATGGCCGCGAGCAACGGGTACACGCCCGAGCAGTCCAGCGACCTCTACATCACGGACGGGTCGATCGACGACTGGCTGTGGGGCAACCAGAAGATCTTCGGGTACACGTTCGAGATGTATCCGGGGTCGGCCGGGGGCGGCGGCTTCTACCCGCCCGACGAGGTCATCGCCCGGGAGACGGCACGGAACCGGGACGCGGTGCTGCAGCTGCTGGAGAACTCGGACTGCATGTACCGGTCGATCGGCAAGGAAGCGCAGTACTGCGGCTAGGCCGCGCCGCCTGAGCCGGTGAAAGCTCGGGGACTTCTGTGCGTGGGGAACTGCGGGGCCGTTGTGGCTGGTCGCGCAGTTCCCCACGCCCCTTAGGGGGCGTCTTCCTCGGGCTTCGCCTTGTCGGAACCGTCGTCGAAGTACGCGTCCAGGACCTCGTCGATCCGCTTCTCCCAGGCCGCGTGCTCCGACTTGGCCTTGGCCTCGATCTCCAGGAAGTACCAGCGGCGGTCGGGGGTGTGGACCGTGATCGTGAAACGCTTGCCGAAGAGGGGGGACTCCGTCTCGATCGCGCCGATCTCGTCCCAGGTGAACTCGCACTCCTGGTCGTCCAGACGCAGCCGTACGCCGCGGCTGTCCGCGATGATCTTCGCGCGACGGTCGGAGGCCTCGAAGACGGGGCCGTCCGGCGTGGCCTCGGCCGCGTCGTCGGCCTCCTCGCCCGCTTCGGCTCCCGCTTCGGAGTCGGCTTCCGCGTCTGCTTCGGAGTCGGCTTCCGCGTCCGCTGCGGAGTCGGCTTCCGAGTCTGCTGCGGAGTCGGCTTCGGCCTTCGCGTCGGCCGAGGGCTTCCCTGCGGCGGACGGCTCGTCCCCGGTCGGGGCAGCCTCGTCCGGCTCCTCGCTGTCCGCCTGTCCGGCGGACTCCGTCGGCTTGATGTCCTCCGGCTCCTCCTGCTTCTCCTTCTTCACGGACACCGGGGCCGTGAGTCCGGGGATGTGCGACGGGTCGACCGCGGCGGCGGCCAGGGGCTGGTTGTTCGAACCGATACGCTGCTCCACAGCGGGCAGTATGGTCGACGACCCTGTGTCGGGGACAGTCGGGCCAGGCATATGTCCGCATCTGGGTTTCACGGCGTGCAGACGAACACGCGCAACACGCTCAATACCGCCGCCACCGCGAAGCCCGCCACGACGGCACCGTCTCCGGAGGGGTGCACAGGGGCGGAGGTCGCGTTGTCAGGCGTCCAGGACCGCCAGCGCGTCGATCTCGATCAGCAGGCCTGCCGGGAGGCCGACGTAGACCGTCGTGCGGGCCGCCGGGGCTGCCGTGAGGTGCTTCTCGAAGTACTCGTTGTAGATCGCGTTCATCTCGGCGAAGTGGTCCACGTCGGTGAGGTAGACACGGATCATCATCACGTCGTCCCAGCCGGCGCCGCCCTCTTCCAGGATCGCCCGGACGTTGGCGAGGGTCTGGAGGGTCTGCTCGCGCAGGGTGGGGCCGGCTGGGACGACGTGATGA
>NZ_JARGEE010000346.1:0-9819 GCF_033794485.1 Streptomyces sp. MB09-02B | reverse complement strand
CGCGAAGAGAGGGCACGTGGGGGTGGGGGGAGGGGTGCCGTCGGCCGGAATCAGTCGGTCGACGGGAAGCGGTACGGCATGGGAATCTCGAAATGTACGGTGGCGACGCCCGGTCCGTGCTCGCCTGTGGTGCGGGCGTCGAACACCTCCTTCGACAGGCTGCGCCAGAAGGCTTCCGCACCCTCGACCTTGACGTTGGTGTGCAGGTAGATCCGCTCGTAGCCCGGTGTGTCCGCGATGAAGGCACAGGCCGTGTCCACCAGCGTGCGGGCCAGCCCCCGGCGCCGGTGCTCGGGTCGTACGTATACGCGCACCAGCTGAGCGGTGGTCCCCGACGGGTACTCCTCGGCCAGCCAGCGCGGGTGCGGGGGGTGGGCGGGGCCCGTGGATCGCACTCCCGTCGTGGCGACCACCTCGCCGTCGTGGACGGCCACGAGGAGCAGGTGCCGCTGGTTGTCGAAGTACGTGCCCCTGAGGTCCATCACGTCCCGGTGCCATCGGGGCACGTATCCGTATCCGAACTCCCTGTAGAAGGTGTCGAACATGACGCTGCGCGCGCCGTCCATGTCGGCAAGTGTCGCGGGACGCACGGTATATGCGGGGTGCGCGGTCTCGCTCACGGTGTCTCCTGTCTGGCATGTGCGTGTTTGCGTGCACGCCTGTTCGGCGGGTGCCGTCCGCGCGACAGTCGGTCGCGCTGCCCAGGCCGACTCTACCGAATTAAATGGAAACGATTTTCATGTGTGTGGACTCGTGCCTGGCCGTCTAACACTCGATGATGTTCACCGCCAGACCGCCCCTGGCCGTCTCCTTGTACTTGACCTTCATGTCGGCGCCGGTCTCCTTCATGGTCTTGATGACCTTGTCGAGGGAGACGTGGTGACGCCCGTCGCCGCGCAGCGCCATACGGGCGGCGGTGACGGCCTTCACCGCGGCGATGCCGTTGCGTTCGATGCAGGGGATCTGGACGAGGCCGCCGACGGGGTCGCAGGTGAGGCCGAGGTTGTGTTCCATGCCGATCTCGGCGGCGTTCTCGACCTGTTCGGGGGAGCCGCCCAGCACCTCCGCCAGCGCGCCCGCCGCCATGGAGCAGGCGGAGCCGACCTCGCCCTGGCAGCCGACCTCGGCGCCGGAGATGGAGGCGTTCTCCTTGAAGAGGATGCCGATCGCGCCGGCGGCGAGGAGGAAGCGGACGATGCCGTCGTCGTCGGCGCCGGGCACGAAGTCGCTGTAGTAGTGCAGGACGGCGGGGATGATGCCGGCCGCGCCGTTCGTCGGCGCGGTCACCACGCGGCGGCCGGAGGCGTTCTCCTCGTTGACGGCCATCGCGTAGAGGGTGACCCACTCCATCGCGTGCCACCGCGGTTCGCCCTGGGCGCGCAGGGACCTGGCTGAGGACGCGGCGCGGCGGCGGACCTCGAGTCCGCCCGGCAGGATGCCCTCGCGCGACAGGCCGGCCCGCACGCACTCCCGCATCACAGCCCAGATCTTCAACAGGCCGTCGCGTATCTCCTGTTCGCCGCGCCATGCCCGCTCGTTCTCCAGCATCAGGCCGGAGACGGAGTGGCCTGTTTCGCGGCAGCGCCGCAGCAACTCGTCGCCGGTGGAGAAGGGGTACTTGAGGACGGTGGTGTCGGGCGTGACGCGGTCCGCGCCGATGGCCTCCTCGTCGACGACGAAGCCTCCGCCCACCGAGTAGTACGTCTTCTTCAGCAACGTGATGCCGCCCGCGTCGTGGGCGGCGAGGGTCATGCCGTTGGGGTGGTGGGGCAGCGAGCGGCGCCGGTGCAGGACCAGGTCGACGCCGGGGTCGAAGTCGATGGTGTGGGTGCCGCGGAGGTTGAGGCGGCGGGTGCGGGTGATGCGTTCGACGTCGGGGTCGGCTCGATCGACGTCGACGGTTTCGGGCGAGTGCCCTTCCAGGCCGAGGACGACGGCCTTCGGCGTGCCGTGGCCGTGGCCGGTCGCGCCGAGCGAGCCGAACAGTTCCGCGCGCACACCGGTCGTGTCGGCCAGGAGACCTTCCGCGGCCAGACGCTCGGCGAACAGACGGGCGGCGCGCATGGGACCGACCGTGTGGGAGGAGGAGGGGCCGATGCCGATGGAGAAGAGGTCGAAGACACTGACGGCCACGAGGGCCCTCCTTGTCGATGAGGGATATGGGACGCATGTGGGCGGTGGGTGAGGTGCGCTGCCGGGTCGGGGCCGCTCGTCAGGGCGGGACGGTGCGGTGGACCGGCAGCGGTCCGGGAGCGGTGGGGTTCAGACGCGGGGACGACGGATCCAGCGTGCGACCTTGATGGCCATGTGGAGTTCCAGTCGTGCGGGACCTTCCAAGGGGTCGGTGCCGATGGCGTCCTTGATGCGGCCCAGCCGGTAGTAGAGGCTGGTGCGGTGAAGATGGAGGCGGCCGGCGACCTCGTTGACGCTCGTGCTGTCGTAGTAGATCTCCAGGGTGTGGAGAAGTTCGCCGGTCGCGTCCGCGGCCAGGAGCCGCTCGTAGAGCTCGGACTGCTGAAGGGCGTCCCGGCGCAGGTTCCTCGCCAGGAAGCGGTACGGCCCGGCGCTGTCCCAGTCGGTCAGCGGGCCGAGCTCGGGGTCGACGGCTGACGCCTGGGCGGCGACGACGGCCTGCTCGTAGGCGTCGGGGAGCCGGTCGAGGGCCTTCAGGGGACTGCTGACTCCGACGAACACCGCGGGTGGTGTCCCGGAGTGGGCCACGGTGCTGGAGACCGCGGCGGCGAGGTCGTGGTGGAGCTGCTGTGGCGTGTCGGCGCCGAAGCTGGAGCGGACCAGGACGGTGGTGTGCGTGTCCTGCACGGCCGAGGCCAGCACGTGGCTGTGAGCGGCCAGGGTCTGGTGCAGGGCCACGCGCAGTTGGGCCCCCTCGGTGTCGCCCCGGCGTCGCGTGTCGCCGTGGGCGGTGGGCAGGCATACGAGGACGTGCACGGTGTCGAGCGCGTACAGCCCCGGCCAGGACCTGAGGTCGTCCAGTGCGGCGGGGTCGCCCTGGCAGGCATGCTGAAAGGCGGCCTCGCGGTTGCGGCGCTCCTCCAGTTGCGGGTTGGCCTTCTCGTACTGCAGCGCGGCCAGGGCGTCGATCTGTTCGCCGAGCCGGGAGAGCTGTTCCAGAAGAGCTTCGGCGGACCAGGTGTCGTCGGACTGCAGGATCCACAGGGTGCCGGTCTTCACACTGTGATGCACGAGGGGCACGCAGAGGCGGGCTCGCATACCGAGGTCCGGGTTGGGCGGTACTTCCACGGGCCGGGTGGCGCGCGCGACGCCGTGCTGGTTCTCCCAGGCGCGGATGTCGTCGGGCACGGAGCGGGTCAGCAGGGAACGGATACGCGCTTCGTCGGCACGGCCCTGTTGGGCGCTGTAGGTGACCAGACGACCGCTGAGGTCGTCGACCGAGACGCCCTTGCCGAGCGCGACGGCGATCTCGTCGACGATGTCCTGGATGTCGCTGTTGTTCATGCCGCCGTGTTCCTGGAGGGTCTCGGGTGCGTGCTTCAGGCTAGGACCGCGACGGGGGGAGCGCTCGACCATCGCGCTGGCGGACAGCCCACAGGTCCGGTCCGAGGCTTGCGCGCAGTTCGGCCGCTCCGTCGGTCGTGGCGGCGCCTCGGTCGGTCAGGGAGCGGTGGATGAGCGCGGCGACGTGGGCCATGGCGGAGGCGTCTGCTCCGCGGCGGACGATCTCCTGGGTGCCCAGCCGGATGCCCTGAGCGGGCGTGTCGGGCAGCTGCCAGGGAAGACGGCAGGTGCCGGCGTAGATGCCGTGCGCGGCCAGGCGGGCGACAGCGGCGCCTCCTCCGCCCAGGGCGGTCGCGTCGACGACGATCTGATGGGTGCGGGTGTGGCCGCGGTCGGCACCGAGGACCGCATAGCCGTGGTCGGACAGGTGCGCACCCAGGTGTTGCGCGGCGGTGATGGTCGGCGCGGCCCAGGACGGCTGCTGTTCGGCGGCCTCGGCTGCGGCGATGGCCAGGGGACCGAGCCTGGCCGGGTCGTAGTTGGAGCTGAGGACCGGGTAGGCGGCGTGGGACACGGCCTCGGCGAGCCGCGGGTCGTCGGTGACGGCGGCGCCACCGGCGGGCCCCGCGAAGGTCTTGTAGGTGGAGAAGGTGACGACGTGGGCGCCCTCGGCGAGCGGGTCCTGCACGAATCCGGCGGCGATGAGCCCGGCGGTGTGCGAGGCGTCGTAGGCCAGCAGGGCGCCCACGCGGTCAGCGGCCTCGCGCAGCGGGCCGAGCTCATGGGGGAAGAGGGTGACGCTGCCCCCGACCAGGATCAGCTTGGGCCGGTGCGTGGCGAGGAAGACGTCCAGGGGACCGGCGTCGACATCCAGGTCGGTGCCGCTGTACGGCAGGTGGACGACGTGCAGACCGCGCACCCCGGCGGTGGCGTGGGCGTGGTGGCTGGCGTGCCCGCCGGCCTCCGGCGAGAGGACCGCGATGGTGTCCCCCGGCCGGGTGAAGGCGCTGTACAGGGCGAGGTTCGCCATGGTCGCGGTCAGGAAGCGGACCTCGGCGTACCGGGCGCGCATCGCCCGTGCCACCTGGGTGGTCGCGATGACTTCGAGCGCCTCGATCTCCTCGACACCGGTCTGGAGCTTGCCGCCCGGCCAGCCCAGCGCCGGACGCGTGGACAGGGCGCCGTCGTGGGCGGCGCGGACCGCGGGGGACAGGACGTTCGTGCCGGCGTAGAGCACGAGGCCGTCGGTGGTCACGCGGTGGTGGTGGGCGTCCAGGACGCGGCTGACAGCGGCGGTGACGGCCGCCCCGCCTTCCTCACGGTGCAGCGTCTCCAGTTCGTGCAGCCGCATGCGGCTTGCGGCATCTGCCCAGGGAGCGATGGCGGAGGACAGGTGGTCGTTCACGCGGGGGAGCTCCTTGAGGTTCGGGGAGGAGGCGGGCTGCCGCCGTGGTTCGGCAGCCCGCCGGGTGCGGGCCGAGGGGAGGGGCCCGCGCGTCGCCGGTGGTGGCGGCGACAGCCGTGAGGGTCAGTCCGCGAGCTGCGCCGCGGGCTCCTCGCCCGCGCTCGTGGCGACCGTCGGGGTGACGGCTGCCCGTGTGGCCCGCGCCGCGGCCGCCTCTCTGACGGCGATCTTCGGACGCGCGTACAGGTAGCCGCCGATCAGGGCACCGGCCCACACGGGCAGGGCGTAGAGGGCGATGCGGTTGTCCTCATCGAAACCGAGGATCACCGTGACGAAGGTCAGGAAGGCGATCACGAGCCAGCTGAGCGGAGTGGCGAGGGGCAGCTTGAACCAGCTCTCGTGGACCTCGCCGCGGGCCACGCGACGGCGGTAGATCATGTGGCAGACGATGATGACCAGCCAGCTCCAGATCGCGCCCAAGGTGGCGACGGAGGAGATGTACACGAACGCCTGGTCGGGGACGACCGCGTTGACCAGGACGCCGAGCATCATCGCGGCGCCGGAGGCCAGGATGGCGGCGGCGGGCACGTGGCCCTTGTTGACAGCGGCGAACCGGCCCGGGGCGACGCCGTCGGAGGCGAGGCGCTTGAGCAGCCGGCCGTTGCTGAACAGGCCCGAGCTGCAGGAGGACAGTGCCGAGGTGAGGACGACGAAGTTCATGATGCTGCCCGCGGCCGGCAGGCCGATGTGGGTCAGGGCCTTCACGAACGGGCTCTCGCCCGCGCTGAACTCGGTCCAGGGGAACAGCGTCAGCAGGACCAGCAGCGAGCCGACGTAGAAGATGCCGATCCGCCAGGGGATGGAGTTGATGGCCTTGGGCAGGACGGTGTCACGGTTCTTCGTCTCGGCGGCCGTCATGCCGATCAGCTCGACGCCCTGGTAGGAGAAGACCACGATCTGGAAGGCGAGCAGGACCGCCATCCAACCGTGGGGAGCCGCACCGCCGTGGTCCCACAGGTGGGCGAGGCTGCTGTTCCGGCCGGCGTCGCCGATGCTGAACACGGCGACGAGCGTGCCGCCGACGATGAGGGCCAGGATGGCGGCGATCTTGATGGAGGCGAACCAGAACTCCGCCTCGCCGAAGGCGCCCACCTTCAGGAGATTCAGCAGCACCAGTGCCACGAGGACGACGAACGCCGTGACGTACTGGGGTATGGAGGGGAACCACCAGTGGACGTAGATGCCCGCGGCGGTGATCTCGGCCATGCCGATGATGGTCCACGTCGTCCAGTAGCCCCAGCCGGTGATGAAGCCGTAGGCCGGGCCCATGAACTCGCGGGCGTACTCGGCGAAGCTGCCGCTGACCGGGCGGTAGATCAGCAGCTCGCCGAGGGCACGCATGATGATGTAGATGAACACGCCGGTGATGGCGTAGACGGCGATGAGGGCGGGGCCGGCCTTGGCGATGCCGCCGCCGGCACCCAGGAAGAGACCCACACCGATGGCACCGCCGACGGCGATCATCCGGATGTGACGCTTGTTGAGGCTCTGCGCGAGTCCGTCATCGGTGAGTTCGACGCCGCGGACCGGCGGCTGGGGAGCAGGGGTACCCATGGAAGTGCTCCTTCGGGTACGGCGGGGCCGTCGAGGTGACAGGCGCCGCCGTGAGCGGAGTTGAGGATTCAGAAACCGGGTGGGGTCCGGGGCTACGGCGACGCCTGTCGGACGTCGTTGTCGAGGTGACGCGGTGTGCGCGGGGGTGGTGCGCGGGTGGGTCAGGCCGGGTAGGCGATGGTGAAGCTCTTGTGCTGGGTGAAGCTCTCCAGAGCACCGTCCACGGAGTACTCACGGCCGAGGCCTGACTGCTTGATGCCGCCGTAGGCCATGCCGGGGATCTGGCCGCCACCGCGGTTGATCTGGATCCATCCGGCTTCCAGCCGGTGGGCGGTGCGCAGTGCCTGGTCGATGTTCTTCGACCACACGTAGCCGGCCAGTCCGTAGGAGGAGTCGTTGGCCGCGGCCACGACCTCGTCCTCGTCACGCCAGGGGATGACGACCAGGACGGGCCCGAAGACCTCCTCGCGGGTGACGTCCCAGTCGGCTTCGGCGCCGCTGATGACCGTCGGGGCGACGTAGTAGCCGTCCTGGTCGATCGGGCGCTGGACGCCACCGGTGATCAGCTTGCCGCCCTTGTCCAGGGCGGACCGGATGTAGCGGCAGACGGTGGCGTGCTGCTTCTCGCTGACGATGGCGCCGATGTCGGTCTCCTCGTCGAGCGGGTCGCCGATCCTCAACTGGCCCAGCTTGTCGGTCAGTTTGGCGAGGAACGAGTCGAAGACGTCCTCGTGCAGGTACAGGCGGGAGCCGGCGGTGCACGACTGGCCCTGGCGGGTGAAGCGCATGCCCGCGATCACTCCGTCGACGGTGGCGTCGTCGTCGGAGTCGGGGAACACGATGACGGGCGACTTGCCGCCGAGCTCCAGCGTGACCGGCACGATCCGGTCGGCGGCCGCCGCGAGGACGGCCCTGCCGACCCCGGTGGACCCGGTGAACGTCAGCTTGGCGATGCCGGGGTGAGCGGTGAGGGCCGTACCGGCCGACTCTCCCGTGCCGCTGAGGACGTTGAGCACGCCGTCGGGGAGGATCTCCGCGGCCCACTGCGCGACCTTCAGCACGCCCAGCGGGGCGAGCTCGGCGGTCTTGAGAACCAGGGTGTTGCCGGTCGACAGCGCCATGGCGATCTTCAGGGCGGACAGCAGGACCGGAGCGTTCCACGGGACGATGCCGCCCACCACGCCGAGCGGCTCACGCACGGTGTACGACAGCAGCCCGTCACCGAGGGGGAGGGTCTCGCCCTTCTGCTCCGAGGCGACCTGGCCGTAGTAGCGGAAGACGTCCACGGCGGCGGCGGCCTCGCCGCGGGCCTGGGTGCGCAGGGCGTTGCCGGTCTCGGACGCCAGGATCCGGGCCAGCTCCTCCTGGTGCTCGGCGATCCTGTCGCCGAGTTTGATCAGCAGGGCACCGCGCTCGCGGGAGGGCCGGGCACGCCAGGCGGGGAACGCCGCCTCGGCGGCCGCCACCGCACGGGCGACGTCCGAGGCACCGGAAGCCGGTACCCGGGCGATGGTCTCGCGGCGGCCGGGGTTCTCCACCTCGATCCACTCGCCGGAGTCGGCGGGGGCCCAGACTCCGCCGATCAGCTGGTGGACGGCGGGGATGTCGACGGTGGTGCTCACTTGCCGGCCTCCTCGGTCTGGAGACGGACGCCGGCGAAGTCCTCGTAGAACTCGACGACGCTGGTGAAGTCCTTGCCACCGCGGCCCAGTCGGCGGCCGATCGAGAAGAGGTCGCGCACGGCGTTCGACAGCGGAAGCGGAATGGGACCGGAAGCGGCGGAGGACAGGAACAGACCCAGGTCCTTGTGCATGAAGTCCAGCGCGAAGCCGGTGGGCCGCTCGGCGGTGAACAGGGTGCGCGGGAAGTAGTTCGACAGCACGTTGCTGTTGGCGGAACTCTTGGTCAGCACACTCACCGCGGTGTCCAGGTCGACGCCCTGGCTCACCGTCGTGGTCAGCGCCTCGCCCAGCGCCGCGATGTTGATCGCCGTGATCAGGTTGTTGGCCAGCTTCACCACCTGTCCGCTACCGCTGTCACCGACCCGTACGACGCTGCCCGCGTACGTGTCCAGCAACGCACGCACCTTCGCCAGCGCGGCCTCTTCACCGCCCACCATGACGGCGAGCGTGCCGGCCTCCGCTCCCTGGACACCGCCGCTGACCGGCGCGTCCAGGAAGCTGAGGCCGGCCGCGGAGGCGGTCGCCGCGAGCCGGCGCGAAGTGTCCGGGTCGATCGTGCTGTGATCCACGATCACCGCACCCTCCTGCGCACACGGCAGGACCTCACCGACCACCGCTTCGACGATCGCGGGCGTGGGCAGGCTCAGGAAGACGACGTCAGCGCCTTCGGCGGCGGTGGCGGCCGACACCGCGGCCCGGGCCCCTGCCTCTACAGCGGCTTCGACGGCGGCGGCGTTCAGGTCGAAAACCGCCACGTCGTGACCGGCCTTCACCAGATGGGCCACCACGCGCCCCCCGATGTTCCCCAGTCCGACAAAGGCGACTGTTGCACTCATCCAAAGCTCCGATCTCAGCTGGCCCCCGGCACCGCCGCGTTGTGCGGACGTAGCCGGAATCCGACGGTGCGCAGACCGTACGGCGGGGCGGAAATCGGTCACCACCGGCAAATGAAGGGAGCTGGACCGCTCGGCTTTCTACATTTGTCGAAACGGGGCGCAGGGCCCGTGCTGACGGAAGTAGGAAGGTCCCTGATCGAGCCTGCCCGGGCGGCCGTGCGGAGTCTGGAGACGGCGCGGGCGGGTGTCGCGGCGGTGCATGAGCTGCGTGCTTGCAGGCGGTGGGGCCGCTGACGAGTTCGGTGGTGCTTTCAGCCGGCGCTGTCGGTGGACCCGTCACTCGGGCGGCAGCGTCTTGCGCTGCTGGTGCCGACCGGTGGCGGATGGTCGAGTACTGGCACTGGCATAGAGCCTGCACTCCGGCACGGAGACCCAATGGGGCGGCATCCTGCCACACGCGGCCGTCCCGGCCGGACGTACCGTGAAATCGCGCGCATCGGCCAGGAGTTGGAGGCGACGGGGTCGCTCGTCGGGGACTCACCCAGGACGCGGAGGTCACCCGGGCCTACTCCCGCCGGACCACATGGCACATGGAGAAGTACCCGCTGCAGGCGCACCCGGACGGCCGCCTCGACAAGTCGGCCTACCACGGCTTCCTCGACCCGTTCTCCTCCGCGTCGCAGCCGGGGAGGCGACTCCACCTCGGCGTGGCCGCCACGGCATCCTCGCCAGAACCAGGTGAACGCCCGCCGGAGCGCCGTGCGGTGGCTGAAACCCGAACCGGCCACCCGCCCAGTCCCCGCGC
>NZ_JARGEE010000345.1:0-9946 GCF_033794485.1 Streptomyces sp. MB09-02B | reverse complement strand
GGGCTGAGGGGAGTCGAGGGCTTCGAGGGATGGGAACCGCGCGGACCGTGGGACGGCGCGGGCCGTCCGTGGCTGGTCGCGCAGTTCCCCGCGCCCCTTACGGGCTCCTCTCAGTTCGCCGAACTCAGTACGCCGAGCCCGACGCCCCCAGCGACCCCGTCGGGTGCCAGACCGTCTTCGTCTCCAGGAACGCGGTCATACGGTCGGTGCCGGGCGTGGCCGACCAGTCGTCCACAGGCTGTGGACGCAGGACGCGCTTGAGGTTGTCGGCCGCGGCGATCTCCAGTTCCTTCGCAAGGACGTCGTCCGCGCCGGCCAGGTCGATCGCGTTGACGTCCTGGTGGGCGGCGAGGGGCGTCGCGATCTCCGACGTACGGCCGGAGAGGACGTTGACCACGCCGCCGGGGACGTCGGAGGTGGCCAGGACCTCGCCGAGGGAGAGGGCCGGGAGCGGGGACTTCTCGCTCGCCACCACGACCGCGGTGTTGCCGGTCGCGATCACGGGGGCCAGTACCGAGACCAGGCCCAGGAACGAGGACTCCTGGGGGGCCAGGACCGCGACCACACCCGTCGGTTCGGGGGAGGACAGGTTGAAGTACGGGCCCGCGACCGGGTTCGCGCCGCCGACCACCTGGGCGATCTTGTCGGTCCAGCCCGCGTACCAGACCCAGCGGTCGATCGTGGCGTCCACCTGGGCCGCCGCCTTCGACTTCGACAGGCCTTCCGCGTCGGCGACCTCCGAGACGAACTGCGCCCTGCGGCCCTCCAGCATCTCTGCGACGCGGTAGAGGATCTGGCCGCGGTTGTACGCCGTCGCGCCGGACCAGGCGCCGAACGCCTTGCGCGCGGCCACGACCGCGTCACGGGCGTCCTTGCGGGAGGAGAGCGGGGCGTTGGCCAGCCAGTTGTCCTTGGAGTCGGTCACCTCGTACACCCGGCCGCTCTCGGAACGCGGGAACTTCCCGCCGACGTACAGCTTGTAGGTCTTGAAGACGCTCAGACGGTCGTTGCGGTCAGACATCGAGGTACGCCTCCAGGCCGTGGCGGCCGCCCTCGCGGCCGAAGCCCGACTCCTTGTAGCCGCCGAAGGGCGACGTCGGGTCGAACTTGTTGAACGTGTTGGACCAGACGACGCCCGCGCGCAGCTTGTTCGCGACGGCCAGAATCCGGGAGCCCTTCTCGGTCCAGATGCCCGCCGACAGGCCGTACTGGGTGTTGTTGGCCTTGGCGACCGCCTCGTCCGGGGTGCGGAAGGTGAGGACGGAGAGGACGGGGCCGAAGATCTCGTCACGGGCGATGGTGTGCGCCTGCGTGACGTTCGTGAACAGCGTCGGGGCGAACCAGTAGCCGGAGGTGGGCAGTTCGCAGGCCGGGGACCAGCGCTCGGCGCCCTCCGACTCGCCGCGCTCGACGAGCGAGGTGATGCGGGTCAGCTGCTCCTCGGAGTTGATCGCGCCGATGTCCGTGTTCTTGTCCAGCGGGTCGCCGAGACGGAGCGTGGAGAGCCTCCGCTTCAGGGAGTCGAGGAGTTCCTCCTGGATCGACTCCTGGACGAGGAGGCGGCTGCCCGCGCAGCAGACCTGGCCCTGGTTGAAGAAGATGCCGTTGACGATGCCCTCGACGGCCTGGTCGATCGGGGCGTCGTCGAAGACGATGTTCGCGCCCTTGCCGCCCAGTTCGAGGGTGAGCTTCTTGCGGGTGCCCGCGACCGTCTTCGCGATCTGCTTGCCGACCGCCGTGGAGCCCGTGAAGGCGACCTTGTTCACGTCCGGGTGCGCGACCAGCGCCGCGCCCGTGTCGCCGTATCCGGGGAGGATGTTGACGACGCCCTTCGGGAGGCCCGCCTGGCGGCAGACGTCCGCGAAGAAGAGGGCCGAGAGGGGGGTCGTCTCGGCGGGCTTCAGGACCACCGTGTTGCCGGTCGCCAGGGCCGGGGCGATCTTCCACGCCAGCATGAGCAGCGGGAAGTTCCACGGGATGACCTGGCCCGCCACGCCGAGGGGGCGGGGGTCCGCGCCGAAGCCGGCGTGGTCGAGCTTGTCGGCCCAGCCCGCGTAGTAGAAGAAGTGCGCGGCGACCAGGGGGAGGTCGGCGTCGCGGGTCTCCTTGATCGGCTTGCCGTTGTCCAGGGTCTCCAGGACGGCCAGCTCGCGGGAGCGCTCTTGGACGATGCGGGCGATGCGGAAGAGGTACTTCGCGCGCTCCGCGCCCGGGAGGGCCGACCACTTCTCGAACGCCCTGCGGGCGGCCTGTACGGCGCGGTCCACGTCCGCCTCGCCCGCCTGGGCGATCTCGGAGAGGACCTCCTCGGAGGCGGGGCTGACCGTCTTGAAGACCTTGCCGTCGGCGGCCTCGGTGAACTCGCCGTCGATGAACAGGCCGTAGGAGGGGGCGATGTCGACGATCGCCCGGGACTCGGGGGCCGGTGCGTATTCGAATGCGGAAGCCATGGGGATCAGTCCACCGTCACGTAGTCGGGGCCGGAGTAGCGGCCGGTGGCCAGCTTCTGGCGCTGCATCAGCAGGTCGTTGAGGAGCGAGGACGCGCCGAAGCGGAACCAGTGGTTGTCCAGCCAGTCCTCGCCGACGGTCTCGTTGACCAGGACGAGGAACTTGATCGCGTCCTTGGTGGTGCGGATGCCGCCGGCGGGCTTCACGCCGACCTGGACGCCGGTCTGGGCGCGGAAGTCGCGGACGGCCTCCAGCATGAGGAGGGTGTTGGCGGGGGTGGCGTTCACCGCGACCTTGCCGGTGGAGGTCTTGATGAAGTCGGCGCCCGCGAGCATGCCGAGCCAGCTGGCGCGGCGGATGTTGTCGTAGGTCGAGAGCTCGCCCGTCTCGAAGATGACCTTCAGGCGGGCCGATGCGCCGCAGGCCTCCTTCACCGCGGTGATCTCCTCGTAAACCTTGAGGTAGTTCCCCGCGAGGAACGCGCCGCGGTCGATGACCATGTCGATCTCGTCGGCGCCGGCGGAGACGGCCTCGCGGACGTCCGCCAGCTTCACGGCGAGGGGGGCGCGGCCGGCCGGGAAGGCGGTGGCGACGGAGGCGACCTTGACCGTGGAGCCGGCGACGGCGGCCTTGGCGGCGGGCACCATGTCGGGGTAGACGCAGACCGCGGCCGTGGCGGGCGTGGTGCGGTCGGTGGGGTCGGGGAGGACCGCCTTGGCGCCGAGGGACCGGACCTTGCCGGGAGTGTCCGCGCCTTCCAGGGTCGTCAGGTCGACCATGGAGATGGCCAGGTCGATGGCGTACGCCTTGGCGGTCGTCTTGATGGAACGGGTGCCGAGTGAGGCGGCGCGCGCCTCCAGGCCGACCGGGTCGACGCCGGGCAGCCCGTGGAGGAAGCGGCGCAGCGTGCTGTCGGACGCGGTGACGTCGGCGATGGGGGCACCTCCCACGCGTTCAGCAGTGGGGGAGTGGGGTGCAGCTGTGGACATGGTCACCAGACGAGCATATCTACGCGCGTAGCGGGTGTACAGCCCTCGGATTGTTCGAACGGGCGCGTGCGGATGGCTTGAGCGGGCGCGTGCGCGGGCGGGGGTCCTCGTCGTGCGGCGGGTGCGGGTGGTGTGTGGCTGGTCGCGCGGACCCCCGCGCCCTTCACGGGGCGCGACCTCGGCTGCGGGCAGGTGGGCGGCGTCGGGCAGAATCGGACGTATGAGCACCTCGGATCAGGCCTCCGCGTCGACGCCCGGCAAGCCCGGTACGCCCGGCAAGCCCGTGTACAAGGACCGGGCCTACCGGTCGCCCGCCGGGCTGGTCGGCGGGGCGCTGCTGCTCGGGCTGATCGCCTGGCTCGGTGGGGACGCGGTGGTGTCCGGCGAGGGGCGTACGCCTTGGCTGGCACTGGCCTCGATGTTGGTGGCCGTGCCGGTGGTCGTCGCGTTCTCGGTCCGGCCGGCGGTGTTCGCCAACGACGACCGGCTGCGGGTGCGCAATCCGTTCCGGGTGATCGAGCTGCCCTGGGCGTGCGTGGTGTCGCTGCGGTCCGGATACACGAACGAGGTGATCGACGAGAGCGGCACCAAGTATCAGCTCTGGGCGATTCCCGTCTCGCTGCGGGGGCGCAAGAAGGCACACCGTCAGCAGGCCCGGGAGGCGCACCGGGCGGCCAAGGGGGGCGGTGGCGGACGTACCGCCGAGGTCGGACGGCCCGTGCGGGCGGAGACCGACCAGGTCATGGCCGATCTGCGGGACCTGTGCGAGGCGCGGGCGAAGGCGGCCGGGTCGCAGGGGAAGCCGAGTGTGCGGTGGGCCTGGGAGATCGTGGGACCCGCGGCGGCCGGGGCCGTGCTGTTGGCGGTGCTGATCGCGGTGGCGTGACCCAGGCTCCGGTGATGCGGTGGGTGCGTGCGGGGGCGGTGTGACGTAGGGCTCCGGGTGCCGGTTCGGCGGAAGGAGTCCGGACGCCTGTTCTATGGTGGCGCTGCTCGTGTGTCCCGCCTTCACAGCCTGGTTCGCTTGGATCGTGTCGGACCGCGCGCGGCGCATTGACGACGGCGGCCGGAGTGTCCACAGAACGATGAGTACCGAGCTCGATTCCCAGTCCCCGCCCGGGGCCTCCCCACCGCCGCGTCCGCTGCCCGTGCACGCCGTGCCCGAGGGGGCCGTCGCCTGGAGCGGCGAGAAGTTGGAGGCCTGGGCGCGGACCCGGCCACCCCTGTGGGTGCCCGCGCGGACCCGGCCGCTGCATCTGCTCGCCGTGGTACCGGGTGGCCTGATCGTCGGATTCTGGCTGGCGAACTTCGTGGAGCTGCCCGCCGCCCTCGCCGCGTTGGTCCCGCTGCAACTGGTGTGGACCCTGGTCAGGCCCGAGGTCGTACGGTTCTCGGCGCCCGTACTGATGCTTCTGCTGGCCTGGTACGGCGGCTCGCACGACGTGCCGACCCTGGTGGGGGGCGTCGCCGCGACCTTGACGTGGGCCATGGCCGAGATCCGGCTGAGCAAGCGCCGGCTGCAGCGGCAGTGGGCTTCGGTCGCCGCCGAGGGGGTCACCGCCAAGGTGCCGGACGAGGTCGGGCCGCTGCGGCGCGGACGGTTCCTCATGGGGTTCGGGTGCCTGCTGACCGTGGTCGCGGTGGGGGTGCTCTCCTCCGTCTCCGGCTGGGACGTCGCCACCGACCGGCACGAGGTCACGCTCGTCGGCTGGTTCGTGGTCGGCTGGGGGCTCACCTCGCTGCTCTCCGGCTGGCTGGGACGCAGACGGGCCGCCGCGCTGCGGGGCACGCCGGTGCCGGTGCTGCGGGTGCTCGTCCGGGACGGCGCCGACGGGGACGCCGAGGTCTTCGCCGCCGACGACGTGGAGGCGCTGCGGCCGTTGTTCACGGTCGCCACCGAGGAGTGGTACGACGACGACGCCGACGCCGACGACGAAGAGTACGAGGCCGAGGACCAGAACGAGCGGCGCGACGCCGGGGAGGAACGGGACGCGCTTCTCGACGCCGTCCAGGGCGTCGACGATGACGACGACCAGCCCGGTCCCCTGCGCGAGGCTGTGCTGTACGGGGTGCCCCACGACGGGGCGGAGATCGTGATCGTCAGCGCGGCGGAGGTGCCGGCGGCGGAGACTCCGGAGGTGACGCAGGAGACGGAAGCGGCCGAGGGCGGCGGCACGTCCGCCGAACTGGTCGTCGAGTCGTCCAGCGGGCCGGTGCGCCCCTTGTCCGACCGGACCGTACGGCACCGGGCCGCCGCGCAGCGGGCCCGGGCGAAGCGGCACACGGTCCACGAGGAGCTGCGGGCCACGGCCGTCACGGAGAGCCGGGCCCGGCTGGGGGACGAGCCGGTGTCCGTACGGCGCTGGCGCGCGGGCTGGGCGGACTGGGCCGCCGCCCTGTTCATGATCGTCGCGATCGCCGCAGTGGCGCTCTACCCGGACGGCCTGACGCGGTACGTCCTCGGCGGTGTCCTCGGCGTCTTCGGCGTCCTGACGTTGCCCCAGATGCTCACCTGGCGCATCACGGCCGACCGTTCGGGGCTGTGGCTGAGCGGCTGGGGCCGGCACCGGCACATCGAGTGGGACGACCTCGCGACCGTGCGGTGCGCCGGTTCCGTGCTCACGGTGGACAGCCGTCGGGAGTCGTTCCAGGTCTGGAGCGTCCGGGCAGAGCGCTGGCGCTGGCTGGAGCGGAAGCTGCGGCTCGTTCACCCGTACGAGAGGACCGCCGCCGAGATCACCGCCATGTGGCGGGACCCGGCGCTGCGGCCCGAGGGGGAGTACCGGGGCCGGAGGATGCCCTTGTGGCCGTTGAGCGTGGTGCTCGCCGTGGGGTGGGCGGCGGTGTTGGTCCTGGTGCCGTAGGGCGCTGCCCCGGCCGGTGTCGGCCCTGGACATGGCGAGAGGCCCCGGCCGGTGATCCGGCCGTGGCCTTTGGTGTGCGCGGGGCGCGGTCAGATGCCCGCTGCCGCCGAGAGGTCGCGCTTGATACCGGCCAGCAGGTCCGTCGCCTTCGCGCGGGCCGCCGGGAGGGCTGCCAGGTCGGCGACGGGCACCACGACCTCCAGGTAGCACTTGAGCTTGGGCTCGGTGCCGCTGGGGCGGACGATGACACGGGCGCCGTCGAGTGTGTAGCGCAGGCCGTCCGTGGGCGGGAGCCGGTCCGTGCCCCGGGTCAGGTCCTCGGCCCTGGTGACGGGCAGCCCGGCGAGGGCGGTCGGCGGCTGTTCGCGGAGCCGTTCCATCGCGCTGGCGATGAGCGAGAGGTCCTGGACGCGGACCGAGAGCTGGTCGGTGGCGTGCAGGCCGTGTTCGACGGCGAGGTCGTCCAGCAGGTCGAGGAGGGTGCGGCCCTCCTCCTTCAGCTGCGAGGCGAGCTCCGTGATGAGCAGGGCCGCCGTGATGCCGTCCTTGTCGCGGACGCCCTCGGGGTCGACGCAGTAGCCGAGCGCCTCCTCGTAGCCGTAGCGCAGGCCCTCGACGCGCGCGATCCACTTGAAGCCGGTGAGGGTCTCCTCGTAGGGGAGGCCCGCCTTCTCGGCGATACGGCCGAGGAGGGAGGAGGAGACGATCGACTCGGCGAAGGTCCCCCGGGCACCACGCGCGACCAGGTGGGCGGCGAGGAGCGCGCCGACCTCGTCGCCGCGCAGCATGCGCCAGTCGGCGCCGTCCTTGACCGCGACGGCACAGCGGTCGGCGTCGGGGTCGTTCGCGACGATCAGGTCGGGGTCCGTCTCGCGGGCCTTCGCGAAGGCCAGGTCCATCGCGCCGGGCTCTTCCGGGTTGGGGAAGGCGACCGTCGGGAAGTCCGGGTCCGGGTCCGCCTGCTCGGCGACGAGAACGGGCTCCGGGAAGCCGGCCCGGGCGAAGGCCGCGACCAGGGTGTCCTTGCCGACGCCGTGCATGGCCGTGTAGACCGTGCGGGCGGTCCGGGGGGAGCCGGGCGCGAGGACCGCGTCCGTACGGGCCAGATAGGCGTCCAGGACGCTGTCGTCGAGGGTGTCCCAGCCGGCGTCGGGGCGGGGGACGTCGTCGAGGGAGCGTACGGCGTCGATCTCGGCCGCGATCCCGGCGTCGGCCGGGGGCACGATCTGGGAACCGTCGCCCAGGTAGACCTTGTAGCCGTTGTCGCGCGGCGGGTTGTGGCTGGCCGTGACCTCCACGCCGGCCACCGCGCCCAGGTGCCTTATGGCGAAGGCCAGGACGGGCGTGGGCAGGGGGCGGGGGAGGACGGCCGCGCGCAGGCCCGCGCCGGTCAGCACGGCGGCCGTGTCGCGGGCGAATTCGGCGGACTTGTGGCGGGCGTCGTAGCCGATGACGACGAGGCCGCCGGTGGCGCCCTGCTGGTTGAGGTACGCGGCGAGGCCGGCGGCGGCGCGGATGACGACCGAGCGGTTCATGCGCATGGGGCCGGCGCCGAGTTCGCCCCGGAGGCCGGCCGTGCCGAACTGGAGGGTGCCGGAGAAGCGGGTGGTCAGTTCCGCCGTGTCCGCCGCGTCGATCAGCCTGCCGAGTTCGGCCCGGGTGTCCGGGTCGGGGTCCTCGGCCAGCCACGCCTTGGCGCGGGCGATCAGGTCGTCGTGCACGGGGGTCAACCTCTCGTTCTTTGTTTGTGTGTCGGTTCGATTGTGCTCGCCCCCGCCGCCCCTACCCGTCCCGTCCCAGGGGCTGCCGCCCCTTCGACCCCGCGTTCGGTGGGTACTGCGGGTGCGGGTGGGTGGGGGCTGGTCGCGCAGTTCCCCGCGCCCCTGAAAGATTCAGGCCCTGCGGGCCTGGAAGGCGACGGTCCGGCGCCCCTGAAAAGCATGGGCGCAGCCCTGCTTTTCAGGGGCGCGGGGAACTGCGCGAGAAGTCCCCACTTGCCCGCACCCGACGACGAAACACGCGCTCGGCGTACTACAGCCGGTTCAGGACCTGGGTCAGCAGCGCGCCCATGCGGGTCGCCGAGTCGCGGCCGGCCTGGAGGACCTCTTCGTGGTTGAGGGGCTCGCCCGTCATCCCGGCCGCCAGGTTCGTCACCAGGGAGATGCCCAGGATCTCGGCGCCCGCCTCGCGCGCGGCGATGGCCTCCAGGACCGTGGACATGCCGACGAGGTCCGCGCCGATGACGCGGGCCATGCGGATCTCCGCCGGGGTCTCGTAGTGCGGGCCCGTGAACTGCGCGTAGACACCCTCCTCCAGGGAGGGGTCGATCTCCTTGCACAGGGCGCGCAGCCGCGGGGAGTAGAGGTCCGTGAGGTCGACGAAGTTCGCGCCGACGATCGGCGACGTCGCCGTCAGGTTCAGGTGGTCGCTGATCAGCACCGGCTGGCCGGGACGCATGCCCTCGCGCAGACCACCGCAGCCGTTGGTGAGGACGATCGTCTTCACACCGGCGGCGACGGCCGTACGGACGCCGTGCGCGACGGCGGCGACACCGCGCCCCTCGTAATAGTGGGTGCGGCCCAGGAAGACGAGCGCGCGCTTGTCACCGATCCGGTACGAGCGGACCTTGCCGCCGTGCCCCTCGACCGCCGGCGGCGGGAACCCGGGCAGCTCGGTGACCTGGAACTCGGCCTCGGGGGCGCCGAGGGCGTCCACGGCCGGGGCCCAGCCGGAGCCCATCACGAGGGCGACGTCGTGGGTCTCGGCGCCCGTCAGCTCACGCAGGCGCGTGGCGGCGGCGTCGGCGGCGGCGTACGGGTCGCCCTGGATGTCGTCCGGAAGAAGAGATGCGTTCACGCGACGAGAGTATCCGGTTTGAGCCTACGCGCGTAGATGACCAGGCTCACGGGATCGTGATCGTTGTCTTGTCGTTTCCAACGGGGTCACGGGCGGGGTCACGGGCGAGGGTGCCGGCGGGAGTGCGGGCGCAGGGTGCTGGCGGGGGTGGGCGCGCGGTCGTCGGCCGGTCCCTCAGCAGGGGCGTTTGCGCAGTTCCATGACGTAGTCGTGGGGCGCGCCCGCCGACTCCGCCGCGTCCGCGACCTCGCCCAGGTAGCGGGCGGAGGGCAGCCCGCCCTCGTAGCCGTTGAGGACGTAGACCCAGGCCGGTTCCTCACCGTCCAGCGTGTGTACGCGGACCCGCATCCGGCGGTATATGTCCAGGCCCACGCCGACCCAGCGGTCCATCGCGTCCTCGTCCATGGGGGCGATGTCGTACAGGGCCACGAAGACCTGGGAGCGAGGGGCCTCCACGACCGTGGCCAGGGCGCCCTCCCAGCCCATGTGCTCGCCGCCGAAGGTCAGCCGCCAGTCGTTCAGCCAGCCGGTTGCGCGCAGCGGGGAGTGGGGAGCGCGGCGGGACATCAGGCGCGAGTCCAGGTTGCCGGCGTAGGCGGCGTAGAGCGACATGGGGAGAGGGTACGGGAGCGCTCCGTTTGGGGCGGGGGGCGTCCGAGGGGGGTGGGGAGACTGTGGCAGGGCGCGTGCGGGTGCGCCGCGTCTGGTCGCGCGGTTCCCCGCGCCACTGGTGATAGCCCTGCGGGCAGAACACCCCTCCCCGCACCCCCCAGCACGGAGCCCAACG
>NZ_JARGEE010000344.1:0-9971 GCF_033794485.1 Streptomyces sp. MB09-02B | reverse complement strand
GGGCGGGGTCGCCGGTGGTGACCCGGGTGGGGAACTGCTCGGACAGCTCGTCGAGGTGGTGGAGGCGGCCGCCGCCCGCGCCGGGGAGGCGGTGCTGGTGGTGCCCGACGGGGAGCGGCTCGTCGTGCTCGCCGTGGACGGGGGTGCGGCGGTGGCCGCGTGCGGGGAGTTCGCGGCGGCGTTGGAGACGGCCCGGGCGGCGGGGCGGGACCTGGTGTCCGCCGGCGGGTCCGCTTCCGCCTCGGTCGGTGGCTCGGTCGAGGACGAGGAGCTCGTCGTCGGGCTGTCCGCGCCGGCAGGGCCGATAGCCGCCGCCGCGGCGTACAAGCAGGCCGAGCAGGCGCTGTCCGTGGCCCGGCGCCGGGGGCGTTGTCTGGTCGAGCACGAGGAGCTGGCGGCGGGGTCCGTGCTGCCGCTGCTCGGGGACGACGCCGTGCGGGCCTTCGCCGACAGCCTGCTCCGTCCGCTGCGCGAGCACGACGCGACGGGGCGGGGGGATCTGGTCGCTTCGCTGCGGGCGTGGTTGTCGCGGCATGGGCAGTGGGATGCGGCCGCTGCGGATCTGGGGGTTCATCGGCATACGTTGCGGTATCGGATGCGCCGGGTGGAGGAGATTCTCGGGCGTTCGCTCGACGATGCGGACGTGCGGATGGAGCTGTGGCTGGCGTTGAAGGCTACGGCTGCGGCGGGGGAGTAGTGGGGTTCTTTCGCCCCCGCCGCCCCTACCCGTCCCATCCTCAGGGGGCTGCGCCCCCGTCGACCCCCAGGCGTCCGTCCGGTGGGGGCTGGTCGCGCAGTTCCCCGCGCCCCTGAAAAGCAGGGGCTGCGCCCCGTGCTTTTCAGGGCCCTCGCCGGTCGCCTTTCAGGGCCCTCGCCGGTCGCCTTTCAGGGCCCTCGCCGGTCGCCTTTCAGGGCTACGGGGGCCTGGTCTTTCAGGGGCGCGGGGAACTGCGCGAGAAGCCCCACCCACCCGCACCCGACCACGCGCCCTCACCCCACCATTCCGGCGCAACCCTCAGCCGCACTCATACGTGCCGGACAAACGACCTCCCGGCTCTCCGGCCCTACCGTGGAGCCGGACGTTGAAATGTGCCATCCACCGAAGGGCCGGGAACGACTATGACCGCCACTCACGCCTTCTGGCTCGCCGGCCGTCAGGCCACCGGTGAGGCCACGTTCGATGTGACGTCGCCCTGGGACGGCCGGTCCGTCGGCAGCGTGAGCGTCCCGACGGACGAGCAGGTCGAAGAGGCCGTCGCCGCCGCGTACGCCGCGCGGGACGCCTTCGCTGCGACGCCGGCGCATGTGCGGGCCGCGGTCCTGGACCGGGTCAGCAGGCGTCTGGTCGAGCGGACCGAGGAGATCGCGCAGCTGATCTCCGCCGAGAACGGCAAGCCGATCAAGTGGGCGCGGGGCGAGGTCGGCCGGGCCGTGTCCGTGTTCCGGTTCGCGGCGGAGGAGGCCCGGCGGTTCAACAGCGGCGAGGCGCAGCGGCTCGACACCGACCTCGGCGGTCAGGGGCGGCTGGCTCTCACGCGCCGCTTCCCCAAGGGTGTCGTCCTCGGTATCGCGCCCTTCAACTTCCCGCTCAACCTCTGTGCCCACAAGATCGCCCCGGCGATCGCGGCCGGTGTCCCGATCATCCTGAAGCCCGCCCCGGCCACCCCTCTCTCCGGTCTGATCATCGGAGAACTGCTCGCCGAGGCCGAGGCCCACGCGGCGGGCGCGGCCGGCACGGGAGCCGGGACCGTCCTGCCCGCCGGCTCCTGGAGCATCCTCCCCGTCGCCAACGACCGCATGCCGGCCCTCGTCCAGGACGAGCGGCTGCCCGTGATCTCCTTCACCGGCTCCGAGAAGGTCGGCTACGCGATCATGGACTCGGTGCCGCGCAAGCACTGCACCCTGGAGCTGGGCGGCAACGGCGCGGCGGTCGTGCTGGCCGACTACGCGAGCGACGCCGACCTCGACTGGGCCGCGACCCGCATCGCGACCTTCTCCAACTACCAGGGCGGCCAGTCCTGCATCTCCGTGCAGCGGGTGATCGCGGACGCGTCCGTGTACGAGCGGCTGGTGCCGCGCATCGTCGCCGCGGTCGAGGCCCAGGTGACCGGGGACCCGTCCGCCGGCGCCACCGACGTCGGACCGCTGGTCGACGAGAACGCCGCCAAGCGCGTCGAGGCGTGGGTGCGGGAGGCGGTCGACGCAGGGGCCGCCCTCCTCACCGGCGGCAAGCGCGACGGCGCCACGTACGCGCCGACGGTCCTGGCCGACGTACCCGCCGATGTGACCCTCTCCTGCGAGGAGGTCTTCGGCCCCGTCCTCACCGTACGGAGGGTGGAGGGGGAGGCCGAGGCCTTCGCCGCCGTCAACGACTCCAAGTACGGCCTCCAGGCGGGCGTCTTCACCCACGACCTGCAGACCGCCTTCCGCGCCCACCGCGCGCTGGAGGTCGGCGGCGTGATCATCGGCGACGTGCCGTCCTACCGCGCCGACCAGATGCCCTACGGCGGTGTGAAGCAGTCCGGAGAGGGGCGTGAGGGCGTGAAGTTCGCGATGGACGACTACACCTACGAGCGGGTCATGGTCCTGACCGGGATCCAGCTCTGACGCACCACTGAGAACCCCCGCCCCACCCCTAGCTTCTGACAATCGTTTTCAGGTAGGCTGGGGTCAGATCCCGGGATGAAGGGGCCCGGCACCGATGCCTTCCGGTGCCGGGCCCCTTCTGTGTGTGTCGGCTGCCTCCGGACCCTCAACCGGAGAAGCCGACGTGCGCCAGCCGCAGTGGGCCGCGCAGCTTCAGGTGGACGTCGTGCACGCCGACGGCCGTCACGCCGGCGCGCAGGGTGCTGTAGGTGTACAGGTCGCCGGTGGGGCGCTCCTGCGTCAGTGTCGCCAGGACCGGACCGCCGATCAGGGAGAACTCGACGGTGCCCTCCCCGGCCGCCTCCACCTCGACAGATGAGATCCCCGCGCCGAAGTCGCAGTTCCGGAAGAGCAGTTCACCGGAGCCGCCGTCCGTCGGTGTCACGGCGTCGCCCGACTCCTTGGTGCGGTCGACGATCTCCGTGCCGCGCTGTTCGTCGAAGTCCGCCGCGTCCAGGCCGTGCGTGACGACCGGACGCGGACCCACGGGCTCGCCGTCGACGGTGACGGTCGTACGGAGACGGATGTCCTCGCTCGACGCGCCGGCGAGGACTTCGTACGCGCCGGGCTCCAGGTGCCAGGTGCCGTGGGCCACGTCCCAGAACTCCAGCACGGAGAGCGGGAGTCGGAAGGTCAGCTCGGACGAGGCGCCCGGGGCTAGCGTGATCCGGCGGTGCCCGACCAGCTCGCGGCGGGGGCGCGGGACCGACGGGTCCTCGGCGCGGACGTACAGCTGGGCGACCTCGTCGGCGGCCGCCGCGCCCGTGTTGGTGACGGTGAAGGAGACCGTCAGGGCGTCGTCGCCCACCTGAGCGACCAGGTTTCCGTACGCGAACTCCGTGTACGACAGCCCATGGCCGAACGGGAAGAGCGGGGTGCCCTCGAAGTAGAGATACGTCTGACGGGCGCCGATCACGTCGTAGTCGAGGAGGCCGGGAAGGTCGGCGTCGGCGGCGTACCAGGTCTGCGGGAGGCGCCCGGCGGGGGAGACGTCGCCGGCGAGGACGCGGGCCAGGGCGGTGCCCGCGGCCTGGCCGCCGTGCGCGGTCCACAGGACGGCGGGCAGGTCGGCGGGGTCGACCGCGTACGGATAGGCCGAGACCAGGACCAGTGCGGTGTTCGGGTTGGCGGCGCGGGCCGCGCGCAGCAGGCGCTCCTGGTGGGCGGGGAGCGCGAGGCCGGTGCGGTCCTCGGTCTCGCGGCCGTTGATGTACGGGTCGTTGCCCGCGACGACGAGGACCACGTCGGCCTCGGCGGCGACCCTGGCGACGGCCTCCTCGCCGGGCTGGACCACCATGAGCTCGAAGATTTCCGGGTTCTCGTCGGCAACCTTCACGCCGTCGGTGCCGACAGAGACGTACTGGCCTGTCCCTGTGTGCTTGAGGAGGTGACCGTTCCCGTGGGATCCGGAGGGCTCCAGGCGGAACGTCTCCTGGACGATCCAGCCGCCCGGCTGGTCCGCCGACGCGCGCAGGTACCCGTCCTCGGCGACCGAGAGATAACGGCCGTCGGGGGCGCGGAAGGTGAGGACACCCCCGCCCCAGTCGACGAGGGCCAGTTCGGTGCCGACCGTGTCCGTGGTGAGCGGCGGAAGGTCGGTGCGGCCGGCCAGGAGCGCCGGGTCGAGGGCGCCCTCCGCGCCGCGCACCTCGTCGGCGGCCTCGGCGGCCTCGGGCACCGACACGAACGCGCCGGTGGACAGCGCCCTCAGACGTACGCGGTCCACGCCCTCCGCGAACGTCACCCGCTCGGCGCCGCAGCGGTCGTACAGGCCTTCGAGCGGGGTGGAGCGGTGGAGGAGAGTGCCGCTGTACCAGTCGAGTTTGCACTCGTCGGCGAGCAGTCCGACGACGGCGATCCGGGCGTCGGCCGCGAGCGGCAGCAGCCCGCCCTCGTTCTTCAGCAGGACGACCGCCTGCTCCGCGGCCTCCTGCGCGAGGGCGCGGTGGGCCGGGGTGTCGAAGTCCGTGAGGGCGGCGTACGGGTCGGCGTCGCCGTCGAACTCGCCGAGGCGGAAGCGGACCGAGAGCTGGCGGCGGACCGCCCTGTCGATGTCCTCCTCGGTCAGCAGGCCCTTGTCCAGGGCCCCCCGGATACGGCCGGTCATCGTCGAACTCTCCGTGCCGTGGTCGGTGAAGCTGTCGACGCCGGCGCGCAGCGAGGCGGCGGTCGCCTCCTCGTGGGTGGCGTAGTAGTGCTCGGAGTCGACGAGGTTCGACGGCGCGCCCGCGTCCGAGCAGACCAGCAGGTCCTCGGCGGTCCAGCGGCGCAGGTGCTCGGCCAGGTAGGGCGAGACGTGGTTGGGGCGGCCGTTGACCAGGTTGTACGCGGGCATCACCCCGGCCACGGCGCCCGCCTCGACGGTCTCGCGGAAGGCGCGCAGGTCGTACTCGTGCAGGACGCGCGGGCGGACGGAGGAGGACGTGGTGGAGCGGTCGGTCTCGTTGTTGTGCGCCAGCCAGTGCTTGAGCACGGGGGCCGTGCGCCAGTACGTCGGGTGGTCGCCGCGCAGGCCGCGGGTATAGGCGGTGGCGATCGCCGAGGTCAGCTTCGCGTCCTCGGAGTAGCCCTCCTCGTTGCGGCCCCACAGCGGGTGCCGCAGCAGGTTGACCGTGGGGGACCAGACGTTGAGGCCGACGCGGTCGTCGCGGGCGCGCATCGCGCGGACCTCGGTGGAGACGGCCTCGCCGACGCGGCGGACGAGGTCCTCGTTCCAGGTCGCGCCGAGGCCCACGGCCTGCGGGAACACCGTCGCGGGGCCCATCCAGGCCACCCCGTGCAGGGCCTCCTGGCCGGTGCGGAAGGCGGCCACCCCCAGACGGTCGACGGCGGGGGCGAACTGGTGCAGGAAAGCGATCCGCTCGTCCAGGGTGAGCCGCTGGAGCAGATCGTCGATGCGCTTCGCGAGCGGCAGCTGCGGATCACGGAAAGGCGGCGTGGGCGTCGTCTGTGCGGTCACGTGGGGATCCCTTTGCGGTGGAGCGGCGAGGCGCTTTCGAAGCGCTTCGATGCTCATTCGACCGTGGGGTGGGTGTCAAGAGACCAAGGCGCAACAGATCTGTTTCCTCACCGTCATACAGGCCGAGATACCGATGGTCGGAGGGGGTCGTTCCAGTCGTCGGCACCTCCGAGGAATCTGCGAATCGACCCTTGTGCACCCCCGGTCGTTCACTTAACCTCGCAGCAACATCGAAGCGCTTCGACTGTGGAGGGAAACGCTTCGCGTGCTCACCTCCCTCCGCCGCTCGAGGGTTCACCGCTTCAGCACAGCCAGTTCCTCTCAGACACCGCAGCCGACGGCCACCGCCGGGTGTCCTGGTGTGCGCCATGAAGGGTTGACGCAATGACGCCGAACTCCGCCACCTCCGCCCCCAGCCGGAGAAGCTTCCTCGCTTCCACGGCCGTCGCCACCGCCGTGGTGGCGGGGGGCGTACCGCTGCTGTCCGCCTGCGGCGGCTCGCAGGAGGGCCGCAAGGAGGGCGCCACGTCGGGCAAGGACGCGAAGAAGATCCTCCCCGCGTTCGTCGCGTCGAACGTGGTGGCGCCCGACATCCCGGCGAAGAACGGCGCGCCCGCCGGCTTCACCAAGGCGATCGCGACCGCCGACCTGAAGACCTCGGTCCCGAAGAAGCTCGGCAGCGGCGGCAGGCTCAAGGTGATGGCGCCGTTCTGGGGCACCCCGCCCAAGGGCGACAACCCGTACTACACGGCGATGAACGAGGCCGTCGGCGTCGACGTCACCTGGCAGAACCAGGACGGCGTCACCTACGACCAGAAGCTCGGCGCGGTCCTCGCCTCCAGCGACATCCCGGACGTCGTGGTCGTACCCGGCTGGAATCTGATGGGCAAGATACCGAGCGCCATCAACGCCAAGTTCGCCGATCTCGGCCCGTACCTGTCCGGGGACAAGGTCAAGGACTACCCGAACCTCGCGGCCGTCCCCAGCGAGGCCTGGCAGCGAGGCATCTTCGGCGGCCAGCTGCGCGCGATCCCGTTCCCCGCCCCGTACGTCACAGACGTCGCGCCCATGTACCGCAGGGACGTCTTCGAGAAGAAGGGCTACACCGTCCCGACCAGCCCCGACGAGTTCCTGTCCTGGGCGAAGGAGGCCACCGACGCCAGGTCGAAGGTGTGGGCCTGCGACGACATGAAGTGGACGGCGTTCAACATCTACGGCGTCTTCCCCGGCAGCGACAAGGCGCTGTGGTGGAACCTGGTCGACGGCAAGCTCGTCAACCGCGTCGAGACCGAGGAGTTCCTCGAGGCGCTGGAGTGGACGCGCAAGCTCTACGCGGCCAAGGTGGTCCACCCGGACGCGGTCTCCGGCAAGGCGGGCGGCGACGCCCGCAACCGCTTCACCTCCGGCGAGTCCCTGGTCTTCAACGGCAACATCTCCGGCTGGTGGGGCTCGGTCTCCGAGCAGGCCACGCAGAACAGCGGCTTCGACATGGCCGCGTTCGACATCTTCGGCCCCGACGGCGGCGACCCCACCCTGTGGGCGGTCCAGCCGGCCAACATCTTCACCTTCATCAGCAAGAAGGCCACCAAGCAGCAGATCAAGGACTTCCTCGCCCTCTGCAACTACTGCGCCGCTCCCTACGGCACCAAGGAGTTCATGCTCACCGCCTACGGCGTCGAGGGCACGGACTACGACATCAAGAAGGGCCTGCCGGTCAAGAGCACGCAGGGCGTCAACGAGGTCAACGGCGCCTACGACTACACCGGCAACCCCGCCCCGTACGTCGCCTACCCCGACTTCCCCGAGGTCACCAAGGGCATCGTCGAGTGGCAGCAGCGCATGGGCGCCTTCACCAAGAAGACCTCCTTCTTCGGCCTGACCGTCACCGAGCCCAACCGCTGGGCCAACCTCGCCGACAACTTCGAGCAGTTGGAGGACGACATCGTGCGCGGCCGCAAGAAGATCAGCGACATGCAGCAGGCAGTGGCCGACTGGAAGAGCAAGGGCGGCGACGGCCTGCGCGACTGGTACAAGAAGCTGCTCGACGACAACGGCTCGGCGAACTGACCAGGGGCGAGGGCAAGGAGAAGGCCGTGTCCCACAGCACGGTGCCCCGGTCCAGGGCCGAGGCCGACACGCCCGAGGAGACCCCGGCGGCTCCCGGGGACGCCACCGGGCCCCGGCCCGCGACCGGCGGACGAGCGGGCAAGCTGAGTCTGCGTCTCAGACTCCGGCGTGACCGCACGCTGATCCTCATGACGCTGCCGGCCGTCCTGCTGATCGTGGTCTTCAACTACATACCGATCCTCGGCAATGTGGTCGCCTTCCAGGACTACGACCCCTATCTCAGTGAGAACGGCTTCGTCGCCATCTTCCAGAGCCCCTGGATCGGCCTCGAGCAGTTCGAGAGGATCTTCGCGGACTCGGCCTTCTGGCACGCGGTGCAGAACACCTTCGTGCTGTTCTTCCTCCAGCTCGTGCTGTTCTTCCCGATCCCGATCCTGCTCGCGCTGCTCATCAACAGCATCGTCAGGCCCCGGATCCGGGCGGTCGCCCAGGCGATCATGTACTTGCCGCACTTCTTCTCCTGGGTTCTCGTCGTCACCGTGTTCATGCAGATCTTCGGCGGGGCCGGCGTCATCGCGCAGACCCTCCGGCAGCACGGCTACGACGGCTTCGACCTGATGACCAACCCGGAGATCTTCAAGTACCTGGTCACGGTCGAGATGATCTGGAAGGACGCGGGGTGGGGCATCATCGTCTTCCTCGCCGCGCTCTCCTCCGTCTCCCACGACCTCTACGAGGCCGCCGCGATGGACGGCGCGGGCCGCTGGCGGCGTATGTGGCACATCACCCTGCCCGCCCTGCGCCCGGTGATCGCCCTGCTGCTGGTGCTGCGCGTCGGCGACGCCCTGACCGTCGGCTTCGAACAACTGCTGCTCCAACGGCAGGCGGTGGGTGTCGACGCCTCCGACGTCCTCGACACCTATGTGTGGTGGAACGGCATCCGCAACCAGGACTTCAGCTACGCCGCCGCGGCGGGACTCATCAAGGGTGTGGTCGGCCTCGCGCTGGTCCTGACCGCCAACAAGGTCGCCCATCTCATGGGTGAGCAGGGGGTGTACAAGAAATGAGCGCACTCCTCGACAAGACGGCGGAGGCGGCCGACCGGCGGCAGCCCCCGGCGCAGAAGCCGAGTCGCTGGGCCGCTCCGCCCCGCCCCGTCTGGGAGGAGGAACCCGCGAAGGCGGGTCTCGCGGGCAAGGGCATCGCCCTGGGCTTCGCCTGCTTCGCGATCCTCTTCCCCCTGTGGATCGTCATCGTCACCAGCCTCCAGACGAAGAAGACCATCGACGAGGCGGGCGGCCTGGTCGTCATCCCCAAAGGCGTCACCTTCATCGCCTACCAGGAACTCCTCAGCGGCGGCCAGGTCCAGAAGGCCGCGCTGGTCAGCGTCGGCGTCACCCTCGTCGGCACGCTGTTCAGCATGACCGTCTCGGTGCTGTGCGCCTACGGCCTGTCCCGGGTCGGCTCACTCGGTCACCGCTGGATCCTGATGACCCTGCTCGCAACGATGTTCTTCGGCGCGGGCCTGATCCCGACGTACCTCCTGGTCCAGGCCCTGGGTCTGACCGACACCTACCTCGCGCTGATCCTCCCCAGCGCGGTGAGCGTCTTCAACATCCTGGTCCTGCGCTCGTTCTTCATGGGCATCTCGCCGGAACTCATCGACAGCGCGCGCATCGACGGCGCCGGTGACTGGCGCATCCTGTGGAAGATCGTGATGCCGCTGTCGAGGGCGGTCCTCGCGGTCATCGCCCTCTTCTACGCGGTCGGTTACTGGAGCGCCTGGTTCAACGCGTCCATCTACCTGACCGACCAGGACATGATGCCGCTGCAGAACGTCATGATCCAGCTGGTCCAGAAACAGGAACGGCCGGTCGGCCTCTCCGCCCAGATCAACACCGGCCAACTCTCGCCGCTGGCCATCCAGATGGCGGTCATGGTCATGGCCCTCCTGCCCGTCGCCGTGCTCTCCCCCTTCGTCCAGAAGCACTTCAAGAAGGGCATGCTGACCGGCGCGGTCAAGGGCTGACCGGGGCGCCTATGGGCTCGGGGGCGCGGGTTCGTCGGCGGCTGCGGGCCCGGTGGGGCTTCTCGCGCAGTTTCCCGCGCCCCTGAAAAGCAGGGGCTCCGCCCCGTGCTTTTCGGCCCGGAAGGGCCCGCGCCCCTTCAAGGGCCGTAGGCCTGAAGGGGCGCGGGGAACTGCGCGAGCAAGCACATACCACCCGCAGTCGCCGTCGCACCCGAACGCCCGAGCCACCAGGCGCTCACCCGCCCCCTCCCCGTACGAACGAGGTATCCC
>NZ_JARGEE010000343.1:0-10023 GCF_033794485.1 Streptomyces sp. MB09-02B | reverse complement strand
GTGGCCGGCATCCCCGGCCCGTGCGCGCGAGGTGCGTCCCGGTCATGCCTCCGGGCCCTCGCCCGGGTGCGGCCGTGCTCCACGAAGGAGTTGTTCACGTGTCGAGGCGCCGTATATCCGCCCTGCTGACCGTGCTGGTCATCGGAGGTTCCACCCCCCTGCTGCTGCCCGCCCTGAGCGCGTCCGCCGCCCCCTGTTCGAGCTACGCGAACTGGGTGGCGGGCCGGTCCTACGTCACCGGCGACATCGTGCGCTACACCGACGGCCGGGCGTACATCGCCGAGCACGCCAACCCGGGGTACGACCCCATCATCAGCACCTGGTACTGGGAGCCGTACGCCTGCGAGAACGGCCCCACCAACCCCTCCGGGTTCGTGGTGAGCGAGGCGCAGTTCAACCAGATGTTCCCGAACCGGAACTCGTTCTACACGTACAGCGGACTGCGGGCGGCGATGAGCGCCTTCCCGGCCTTCGCCACCACCGGCAGCGACACCGTCAAGAAGCGGGAGGCGGCGGCGTTCCTCGCCAACGTCAACCACGAGACCGGCGGCCTCGTCCACATCGTCGAGCAGAACACCGCCAACTACCCCACCTACTGCGACTGGGGTCGGCCGTACGGCTGTCCGGCCGGACAGGCGGCCTACTACGGGCGCGGCCCCATCCAGCTCAGCTGGAACTTCAACTACAAGGCGGCCGGCGACGCACTCGGCCTGAACCTTCTGGGTAACCCCTGGCTGGTCCAGAACGACGCGGCCGTCGCCTGGAAGACCGCCCTCTGGTACTGGAACACCCAGACCGGTCCCGGCTCCATGACCGGACACAACGCCATGGTCAACGGCGCCGGCTTCGGGCACACCATCCGCAGCATCAACGGCTCGCTGGAGTGCGACGGCAAGAACCCCGCGCAGGTGCAGAGCCGGGTCAGCGCGTACCAGCGGTTCGTCCAGATCCTCGGCACGTCGGCGGGCGGCAATCTGTACTGCTGACGGAACCCCGTCCTGGGTGCCCGGCTGCGTGGGAGACTGCGGCAGCCGGGCCGCGACCGCGGGGGTGTCCAGGCAAAGCGGCACCAACGGGTTCATATAGGCTGCCAGTTCTGTCCCTGCCGTCCGTCACCACCCGGGAGAGTCACCCGTGAGCGTAGCCACCGCCCACTCCGCATCGGCCGTACCGCCCGCCGACGAGACGCCCGCGACCGCGCCGACCGGGGACGACGGTTTCTGGGTCGAGCCCGGAGCGGTGGAGGGACGGACCGCCGAGGCCGCACCCGCACCCGAGGTACCGGCACAGCCCTCCGGCGAGACGGCTCCCGCACAGCCGGTGGCCGACGAGGTTCCCGCGCACGCGTCCGGTGAGGTCCCCGCGCAGTTGGCCGCCGACGGGGCCTCCGAGCAGCAGGTGTCCGGCGACGACACCCCGTTCGACGTCGTGGACGAGCAAGTCGCGCGTGACGCGCGGGAGTTCGGAGTGTACGCGCGCACCGGCGGCTGGGCCTTCGCGCTGAAGGTGGCGCGGAGCGTACGGCCCGGCGGGGAACTGGCGGGCGAGACGCCGAAGGTGTCGGCGAAGCACTTCGCCGAGCTGGCGGGATGCTCGCCGGAGCGGGTCATGCGGTACTACAAGGCCTGGGACAAGGCGGCCGACGACGGTATGGTCCCGCACTTCGAGGCGCTGGCCCCCGGGGAGGAGATCGACCTCCCGGACTCGGACGTGTGGCTGTCGTACTACAGCTCCCGCTCCAGCGCGACCTCCGACCGGGGCACCGCGATCACGGCGGCGGCCGAGGCCGAGGGCGTCCGCCCGACCAAGGCGCTGGAGGTCGCCGAGAACCCCACCGCGCTGCGCGCCGCGATCCTCGCCGACCCCTCCACCGCGCAGGCGGCCCGCACCGCGCTGCTGGACCGCCTCAAGGAGGACCCGTCCCTCCAGACGGAGCTGGCCCGCGACATCGCCCGCACCGACGAACTGAAGAAGGCCGTCGCCAGTGAGACCCAGGCGGCCAGCCGGATCGGGTACGTCCGGCAGATCGTCGAGAACGGGCAGGTCAAGACCCCGGCCGGGCAGGTGATCGACGCCACCGCCGAACTGCGCGCCGAGGCCGAGCGGCACCTGTCCCTCATCGACGAGCTCGACGACGACGAGGACACCGGCGAGTGGGCTACGGAGGCCTACGACACCGTCAAGGAGCTGGTCGTCCAGACCGTCGAGTCCAATCCCGAGCTGCGGGTGCAGGAGCGGCGGACCAAGTTCTACAGCAGCCTCCAGAAGGCCACGAAGGTCTTCGAGGAGCTGACCCTCGACGACGCCGTCGACCTCGACGCGATCTACGAGGACGACATGCTGGAGCGCCTGGAGGAGCTCCAGCAGGCACTGAGCACCTGCATCGCCACCCTGCGCAAGGCGTCACCGGGCGAGTGATCGCGGGCTGCTGCCCTCCCCGACAGAGGACTGGGACCCCTGCGAGGCAGGGGTCCCAGTCCTCTGTCGGGGGCCTCTCGGACGTACGGGTGGAACGTCACTTGCGTCCGATGCGTGTTACGTATAACCTCCCGGGAACCCCGAGCGACCCGAGAGGCCCCGATGAGACGCATTGCCCTGGTCACCCTCGTGGTCGACGACTACGACGAGGCCATCCGCTTCTACACCGAGGCACTCGGCTTCCGGCTCGTGGAGGACGAACCGCGGCCCGACGGCGCCCGCTGGGTCGTCGTCGAGCCCGGGAGCGAGGGGCAGGGCGGCGGACTGCTGCTGGCGCGCGCCAGGGACGAGGCGCAGCGCGGCCGGATCGGCGACCAGACCGGCGGTCCCGTGGGGTTCTTCCTGCACACCGACGACTTCGCCCGCGACCACGCCCGGATGCGGGCCGCGGGCGTCAGGTTCCTGGAGGAGCCGCGCCACGAGCCGTACGGCTCCGTTGCCGTCTTCGAGGACCTGTACGGCAACCGCTGGGACCTCCTCCAGCCCGCCGCCGACTGATCCGTCCCCACCTCTCGACCCACCCCACCGCACCACCTGCCGAGGAACGAACGTCATGAGTGCTACGCGCATAGACACCGAAGTGATCCGCCGCCTGCCCAAGGCCGTCCTGCACGACCACCTCGACGGCGGTCTGCGCCCCGCCACGCTCGTGGAGCTCGCGGCGGAGGTCGGCCACACCCTGCCGGAGACCGACCCGGAGGGCCTCGCCGCCTGGTTCTACGAGGCGGCCAACTCCGGTGACCTGGTGCGGTACATAGCCACGTTCGAGCACACCCTCGCGGTGCTGCAGACCCGTGAGGGCCTGCTGCGCGCGGCCGAGGAGTACGTCCTCGACCTGGCCGCGGACGGTGTCGTCTACGGCGAGGTGCGCTACGCCCCCGAGCTGAACGTCAACGGTGGACTGACTCTGCCGGAGGTCGTCGAGACCGTGCAGGAGGGCCTGGCCGCCGGTATGGCCAAGGCGGCGGCACAGGGCACCCCGGTCCGCGTCGGCACCCTGCTGTGCGGGATGCGGATGTTCGACCGCGTCCGTGAGGCCGCCGACCTGGCCGTGACCTTCCGGGACGCGGGCGTCGTCGGGTTCGACATCGCGGGCGCCGAGGACGGCTTCCCGCCCGCCGACCACCTGGCCGCCTTCGAGCACCTGCGCCGCGAGAGCGTCCCCTTCACCATCCACGCCGGTGAGGCCCACGGACTGCCCAGCATCCACCAGGCCCTCCAGGTCTGCGGCGCCCAGCGCATCGGCCACGGCGTGCGCATCACCGAGGACATCGTGGACGGCAAGCTCGGCCGCCTCGCCGCCTGGGTGCGCGACCGCCGGATCGCCCTGGAGATGTGTCCCACCTCCAACCTCCAGACCGGCGCGGCGACGTCCATCGCCGAGCACCCGATCACGGCCCTGCGGGACCTCGGCTTCCGCGTCACCCTCAACACCGACAACCGCCTGGTCTCGGGCACCACCATGACCCGCGAGATGTCCCTGCTCGTCGACGAGGCCGACTGGACCCTCGCCGACCTGCGCACGGTCACCGTCAACGCCCTCAAGAGCGCCTTCATCCCGTTCGACGAGCGCAACGCCCTCATCGAGGACGTGGTACTCCCGGGCTACGCGGCGGCGTCCGACCGCTGAGCCGCGCCATCGACGCCCGGCACGAACGGGCCGACGTACGACGCCGACTGTGGTCGGCCGACGGTACCTGGGAACGGCTGCTGCAGGAGGTCCAGGCCACGGTCGACCCCGCGGGGAGATCGACTGGGACATCGCGATGGACTCCACCACGAAGCGCGTGCGACAGCGAGGGCTGGGCGGCATGTCGCGGGGCAGCAGGGCCCGGGAGCGGAGCGCCTCGCCGTTCTACTGTCCGAGCAGCCCCCGTACGTACGCCGCCTGGCCGGCGTGCTGGAGATCGTCGGCCAGGACACTGACCAGGCGTACGCCGAGGGTGACGGCCGGGGTCCAGCGCTCGTCCACCACGCGGTCCAGGTCGTCGGGGCCCAGCCCGCGCGCATACTCGACCGTCTGTGCGTGCACGGCGTCGAAGTAACCGGTCAGCAGGTCACCCGAGGCGACCCGCACAGCGGCGACCTGCGCCGCGCCGTGCCCGTAGCCCGTGTCCCGGGGCGGCAGTGCGAGTCCGAAGCGCTTCTCCCAGCCCTGGGACAGCCAGACCTGGTCGAGCCCGGCGGCGTCGGCCACATGGTCGTCCTGGATCCGTGTGAGATGCCAGACCAGCCAGGCGACGGAGTTGGCCTCGGGGGCGGGGCGGGCATGGAGCTCCGCCGGGGACAACCCGTCCACGGCGGCGTGGACCTCCTCCTTGATCCGGCCGTACGCGTCGATGAGAACGTCCTTCACATCCATACGTCCACCATCGGGCATCGGAGCCGCGCCCGCACCGCCCCCGCCCGGCAGCGCCGGTCCCCCGACCCGGCGCTGCGCGGCCCCCGTCAGCTTCCCGCGGCACCCTTCGTGCCGATATGGAAGATCTTCAGGTCGCGGGTCATGTCGACGACCAGCTTGGTGGTCTTGCCGTTGCCCCAGGTGAAGGTGATACCGGCCTCCGTGTAGTTCGCGGTGCCGTTGTCGGTCACCTTCCACTGGACCGGGGTGTTCTGGGCGCGCAGCACACCGTCCGCGTTGTTCTTCTTCTCCCAGGCCTTGAGCTCCTTCTGCAGAGCGGGCGTCAGGTAGAACTCCCGCAGCTCTTCGGCGAGTTGCCCGCCGCCCTCCGTGCTCTGGGCGTCGATGTAGGCGCCGTAGAAGTCGGCGATGCGGGTGATCGGGTCGGTCGGCTCGCCGGTGACGGTGCGTGGGCCGCCGGCCGATGCCGTGGCCGTCACGCCGAGGCCGAGGGCCAGGGCGAGGCCCGCCGCCAGCGCCGTACGGCGGGTGGTGCGCGTGCTGGTCATGTCTGTGGTCCCCGTTTTCCGGTGCTGAGGTGGCTGGTGCCGGTCAGTCGTCGTCGGTTGTCGGTCAGCGGAGCTTGTTGACGGCGGTGGTCGTCGTCTTCTTGAAGGCCTTCACCGGCGCGTCCTTGAAGCCGCCCATCTGGCCCCAGTCCACGACGGTGACGGTCCGGCCGTCCCGGCCCACCGACAGGAGGCTGATGTCCATGGCTCCCCAGGACGTGACCGTGGCCACGCCGTGGACGCGGGCGCCCTCCTCGACGGGCAGCGTCCCGAGGTCGCGGTACTCGGCCTCGACGTCCGGGTCGGAGGGCTCGCTCACACAGTTCTCGAAGTCCTTGTTCAGCCGCGCGGCGAGGGCTTTGGCCTTGCTGTCGCTGCCGGTGACGACGACGACCTGCCGGGCGCTGGTCTCCAGGTCCGTCCGGAAGGAGCGGTGGTTGATGTCGTACGCCAGGAACGCGTCGCCCAGGCAGTACTGCAGTTCCTCCGGGACGCCGTCCTCGATCCTGCCCGCCGTCCAGGAGGACGAGGGGTGCGGCGGGAGCTCGGAGGCCGACAGGTACTTCGGTGCGCCGCTCGCCTTCGCGGCGGCGGCCGGAACGGCGCCGACGGCGAGTGCGGAGCCCGCGGTGACGGCCCCCACGACGAGTGCGGTGAGCGTACGGGCTCGGGTGTGCTTGGGCATGGAACGTCCCCCGTGAACGAGTACTGACGAGTACTGACGAGTACATGGAATGAGTGGCGCCGCTTCGCCGACGACGCCGGATGGTCCGTCCGGCCCTGGTCGGTGCGACACCAAGAGCATCGGCCGTCACTGGGCGTGAGCGCAACGGCCGACATCCGATGCGCGGCCCTGGAACCATCCCAGCCCTTCTGACGTGCAAGTACGGGGAGTGCCTGGGACGCCGTCCCGGGACGGGGAGGACGTGGAGAACAGTGTCGGCAGCACCGGACGACGTACGGGAGTTCGCGGAAGCGCTCACGCGTCTCAAGGAACGCACGGACCGCAGTTACGGGCAGCTGGCCCGGCGCCTGGGCATGAACACCTCGACGCTGCACCGCTACTGCGCGGGTGACACCGTCCCGCTCGACTTCGCGCCCGTCGAACGCTTCGCCGCGCTCTGCGGGGCGACCGGTGCGGAGCGGCTCGAACTGCACCGGCTGTGGCTGCCGGCGGTGGCGGCGCGGCAGCGGGCGCGTACGGGTGGGGGAGAGGCCGCCGCCGCGACGACATCGGGACAGGCTGCTCCGGCTGCTCCGGCTGCTCCGGCTGCTCCGGCCGATCAGGTCCGACGCGTCGCCGCCGCCGAGTCCGCCGATCCCGCCGATCCCGTGGAACTCCCGGACTCCGCCGAGTCCGCCGAGCCGTCTGACGAGTCGGCAGAGCCCGCCGGCTCGGCCGAGCCCACGGAGCCGGTCGAATCCGCCGACCCGGTCGAGCCGACCGAGCCGGCCGACTCCGCCGACTCCGCCGAGTCCGCCGACCCGGTCGCCGCGCTCACGTCGGCGCCTTCGTCCCGCCGCCCCTGGCACCGCCGTCGGCGCACCCTCGTCAGCGCGGCGGTCGCCGCGGTGCTCATCGCGACGCTGGGCAGCCTCGCCGCGCTGCCGTCCGGGGGTTCACCGGCGGACGACAGCGCACGGGGCGGCGAGCCGACCCCCTCCCGTACGACCGCGGGAGCCCAGCGCCCGTCGACCGCGCCCACGAGCCCGTCACCCACGCCGGACAGCACCGACACCAAGAGCCCTTCGGGCACACCCTCGCCCGTGCCCACGCCCACCGAGCGCGCGACCGGTCCCACCACGGACGACGACACCGCGGAGCGGAAGTCGCCGGCCACCGGCGTGCCCCTCACCTGGACGGCGAACTCCCAGCTCTGGGCTTCCGGCTGCGCTCATGACTACGTTGTCGCCAAGCCGCCGAAGGAGGTGCCCCCGCCACCGGCGCCGCAGGACGGGGAGGTCTGGGCCGCGACGCAGCGGGGGGTGCACGGCCGGAACACGATCGTGGAGATCACGGTCCAGGGGCGGAAGTCCACGGCCGTCGTCCTGACCGCGCTGCGGGTCCGCGTCGTCGGGCGCACGACTCCCGTCGAGGGCAACGCCTACGGTATGGGCGGGGGTTGCGGCGGACGGGTCACGCCCCGGTACTTCGACGTGGACCTGGACAAGGACCGGCCGATCGCCCGCTCGGTGGACGGCGCCGACCTGGACGTCCGGATCCCCGCCGTGCGGTTTCCGTACAGTGTGTCGGCCACGGACCCGGAGGTGCTGAAGGTCTCCGCCGAGACCGAGACCTGTGACTGCAGCTGGTACCTGGAGCTGGACTGGTCCTCCGAGGGCCGTACCGGCACGGTCCGCATCGACGACGGGGGCAGCCCGTTCCGCACGACCGCGGTCAAGGGGCTGCCGCGCTACGAGTACGACACCGTGAACCGCGGGTGGGTGCCCGTCACCGGCTGACCTCAGGACGGCGGCGGATCGAGGAGCTCCATCAGGGCGCGCGCCGCCGGGCTCATGGCCTGCGGCGGCGGCAGCAGGGCGACCGTCTCGTACACGGTCTCGCCGGTGCCCTTGACGGCGAGCGGGACGAGCGAGTCGCGTTTGTACCGGAAGTGGCGCGGGACGACGGCGACGCAGAGGTTCTCCTCGACGAGTTCCAGCAGACTGTGCACGTCGTTGACCTCCAGGGCGACCGTCCGGCGGACACCGGCGGCGGCGAACACCGCGTCGGTGGTCCGGCGCGGACCCCAGTCCGGGTGGAAGTCGACGAAAACCTCGCCGCCCAGCTCCTCGGGGGTCACCGCGGCGTCGGCGGTGGCGAGGGGATGACTCGGGTGGCACAGGACGGTCATCGGCTCGCTGGACAGCGGTACGACCCGCAGCTGGTCGGTGTCCTTCTGCGCCGCCCGCACGGCGAACGCCAGGTCGAGGCGGCCGCTTGCGACCTCCTCGGCCAGCGCGCCCGAGCCCGCCTGGCGCAGGCAGATCTCCACATCCGGGTGGCGGCGGCGGAACGAGGCCAGCAGCCCCGCGACGTTCAGTCCGGCCACACACTGCTCGAACCCCACCGCCAGCATGCCCCGCAGCACGCCCTGCACGGCGGCCACCGCCTCCCGCGCCGACCGCACCTGCGCGAGGATCCGCTCGGCCTCGGTCAGCAGCGCCCGCCCGGCGGGGGTGAGCATCACCCGGCGGGTCGTCCGCACGAACAGCGGCGTCTGCAGCTCGCGCTCCAGGGCCCGGACGGACGCGGACAGGCCCGACTGGGAGACGAGCAGCCGTTCGGCGGCCCGGGTGAAGTGTTCTTCCTCGGCGACCGCGACGAAGTGCTGGAGGTGACGGAGTTCCATGACTGAGAAGCGTAGGCGCTGAATCCCATCGGATTCTTCTGTTGGACCAATGCCCCCAGGTCGCGAAAGAGTGGACACCGGTTCTCAGGGACTCTGGTCCCCCCGTGCCAACCCCTCAGGAGTCGCGTTGTACACCGCACACCCCGACCGCTACGCGGACATGCCCTACCGGCGCACCGGACGCAGCGGCCTCAAGCTTCCCGCGCTCTCGCTCGGCCTGTGGCACAACTTCGGCCCCGACCGTTCCGTCGAGACGCAGCGCGCGATCCTGCGCCGCGCCTTCGACCTGGGTGTCACCCACTTCGACCTGGCCAACAACTACGGCCCGCCGCCCGGCTCCGCCGAGTCGGCCCTCGGCGAGGCCCTGAAGTCCGACTTCGCCCCGTACCGCGACGAGCTGGTCATCTCCACCAAGGCCGGCTATCTGATGTGGCCCGGCCCGTACGGTGAGTGGGGCTCGCGCAAGTACGTGCTCTCCTCGCTCGACCAGAGCCTGAAGCGCATGGGCCTCGACCACGTCGACATCTTCTACTCGCACCGCCCCGACCCGGAGACTCCGCTGGAGGAGACGATGGGCGCGCTGCACTCGGCGGTCCAGCAGGGCAAGGCGCTGTACGTCGGTGTCTCCAACTACTCGGCGGAGCAGACCCGCGAGGCCGCCCGGATCCTGGGCGAGCTGGGCACCCCGCTCCTGATCCACCAGCCGCGCTACTCGATGCTCGACCGGCGCCCCGAGAGCGAGGGCCTGCTCGACGCCCTCGACGAACTGCAGGTCGGCTCCATCGTCTTCTCCCCGCTGGAGCAGGGCCTGCTGACCGCCCGCTACCTCGACGGCATCCCGGAGGGTTCCCGCGCGGCGAGCGACAGCCCGTTCCTGAACTCCGAGGCCGTCACCGAGGTCCTGGTGGGCAGGCTGCGCGCGCTCGACGAGGTCGCCAAGTCCCGCGGCCAGACCCTCGCCCAGCTCGCTCTGGCCTGGACGCTGCGCGGCGGCCGGGTCACCTCCGCCCTCGTCGGCGCGAGCAGCGCCCGCCAGATCGAGGACAGCGTCGGCGCCATCGCCAACCTCGACTTCGAGGCGGACGAGCTGGCCCGCATCGACGCCATCATCGAGGGCAAGGGCTAGCCCCTCGTCCGCCTCGGTCATCTGCGGGGGCGTGGGGGCTGGTCGCGCAGTTCCCCGCGCCCCTTGAGGGCCTACGGCCCTTCGGCCCGAAAAGTACGGGGCGCAGCCCCTGCTTTTCAGGGGCGCGGGGAACTGCACGACCAGCCCCCACCGTCC
>NZ_JARGEE010000342.1:0-10034 GCF_033794485.1 Streptomyces sp. MB09-02B | reverse complement strand
TTTTGCCGTTTTGGTGGGCTGGGAATGTGTTTAAAGAGACAGGGGACAGAATCACCCCCAAGAAGGGCAGCGCGAGGGGCCGGGCCACCCGGGACCGTCAGGTGTACATCTACACCGAAGGCGAGGTCACCGAGCCCGAGTACATCGACATCATCGTCAGGAAGGGCCTCTGGGATCGGCCCGATCGCAAGGTCCAGCACCACATCGCGAACGAGAACGCGGAGAGCAAGTACCGCAAGCCGTATCGGATGGTGCAGGAAGCGGTCCGTACTCGGGCCAAGGCCGAAGGGGAAGCCAGGCGCGCGGGCCTGAAGCCGTACGAGGTCCATCAGGACGGGACCGAGGAGGGTGACTGGAACTGGCCGCAGGTATGGGTGGTTTTCGACCGAGACGACCACCAGGGCATCCCCGAGGCAATGACCCTCGCGGACGACGAAAAGATCCACGTCGCCTACTCCCACCCCTGCTTCGAGCTGTGGCGACTCCTGCACTACACCAACTACACCAGTACGTTCGGCGGGGTCTGCGGCGACGCCAACAGCCGACTGCGCTCGCGTCCCGGCTTCGCGGGGACGTACGGGCCGGGTGTCCAACGCGTCTCGGAGCAGGAGTCCAAGCATCTGCGTGAGGACCAGGTGCTGAGTGAGGACGGACACCGCTACGAGTCGGCCAGGAAATACGCGAAGAAGATCAACGAGTACCACTCCACGCGCAATCCCAACGCCTGGGACCCCTACACCAACGTCTGGTGCCTCGTGGAGCAGGGTCTGCTCCTCGGCGGCTACTAGACCGCGCCGACGCACCTGCCCGGCTGTCAGCATTCGATCACCCATCAGGGAGCTCGTCCGTGGCCAGACTCACGCTTGCCCGACTGGAGCGCCACCTCTTCGCCGCGGCGGACATCTTGCGCGGCACCATGGACGTCGCCGAGTACCGCGACGTGCTGTTGGTGCTGCTCTTCCTGAAGCGGGCGAACGACGAGTTCGAGGCGGCACGCGAGCGGATCACAGAGGAGGAACTCGGGGCGGGTGCCACCCGTGAGGAGGCCGAGAAGCGCGCCGACGAGCCCGCCCGATATGTCGCTCGCGGGGTCGTTCACGTGCCCGAGGCGGCTCGCTGGGGGCGGCTCGCCGGCGCCGTCGACGACGTGGCCGACAGCCATCTCCGGCCCGCGCTGCTCGCTCTGGAGAACCAGGCGGGGAACGAGCGGCTGCGCGGCCTGTTCGAGCACATCGGTCTCGGCCGGGTCGGTGGTCACGGCCCCTCGGCGGGCAAGGCGGCCGACAAGCGGCTCTCCGCGCTCATCGACCACTTCGGCAGTCTGAGACTGAACACCGAGAACCTCGAATCCCCCGATGTGGTCGGCGCCGCGTACGGGTACCTCGCGAAGGAGTTCGCCGACTCGGCGGGCGCCAGGGGTGGCGAGTTCTACACACCGCGCACGGTGGCACGCTTGATGGTGGAGCTGGCACGCCCCCAGGAGGGGCAGAGCCTGTACGACCCGTGTGTCGGCACCGGCGGAATGCTCATCCAGGCCAAGGAGTACGTCGAGGAGCAGGGCGGCAGCGCCGAGAGTCTCACCCTCGCCGGGCAGGACGCCAACCACGGCTCGTGGGTGATGGCCACGATGAACATGCTGCTCCACGGCATCGACACGTTCGACCTGAAGACCGGTGACACACTCACGGCTCCGCGGCACCTGGACAAGTCGTACGACCTCGTCCTGAGCAACCCGCCGTTCTCCATGGACTACGACGCCGAGGGCATCAAGGACCTCGAAGCGCGCATGCCGTACGGCCGCACACCCGAGCGGGGCAGGGCCGACCTGATGTTCCTTCAGCACATGTTGCACATGGCGGGACGGCGCGGCGGTTCGGTCTTCACGGTCATGCCGCATGGCGTGCTGTTCCGAGGAGGAGAGGAGGGCAGGATCCGGGCCCGGTTGATCGAGGCCGATCTGCTGGAAGCGGTGATCGGTCTGCCGCCGAACCTCTTCTACGGGACCGGAATCCCCGCGTGCGTACTGGTGCTGCGCGCACCGGGCACCAAGGACGCGGCACGGCGGGAGAAGGTTCTCTTCATCAACGCGGACCGTGAGTTCCACCCCGAGCGTGCGCAGAACGTGCTGTTGCCGGAGCACATCGAGAAGATCGTTTCCACCTTCCACGATTTCGCCGAGGTCGAGCGCTTCTCACGGGTCGTGAGCCGCGCGGAGTTGGAGGCCAACGGCCACAACCTCGGCATCCGTCAGTATGTGGACAACACGCCCTCACCCGAGCCGCAGGACATCCACGCCTATATGCAGGGTGGCGTGCCGGTCGCGGAGATCGAGGCGGCCGGCTCCCTGCTGGGCGCGTACGCCCTCGAAGTGGGTGATCTCTTCGCCGTACGAGCCCATGAACCCGCCTACGTCGACTTCCCGCCGCAAAGTGCACGGGCGGGCGGAACCGCGCTTGCCGAGCGGATGAGCCGACAGGAGGCGAAGCTGTGGGCTGCCTTCGAGGACTGGTGGGCAGCACAGGCCGACCGGATCGCGGCCCTTGCACCACGCGAGAGCGTCGGCGGCGGGGAGCGTGAGCGGCGGGTCCGACTCGCACGCTGCCGTGCTGAGTCGACCGGGTCGTTCCTGGCCCGGTTGCTCGATGTCGGTCTGTTGCCACGGCACGAGCTGGCAGGCGCGGTGGCCGGCTGGTGGCATGAGGTGACGAGCCAACTCCAGGCGCTGTCGGGTTTCGGTTTCGCCGCGGTCGTGGACGGCTGGGTGGCGGACGTCGAGATGATGCTCGCTCCGGACTCTGCCCCGCTCGCGAGCGGGCCTCATGCTCGAACGCCGGAGCGGCGAGCGGCGGCGTACCAGCACAAGGTTGTTGCGGCCATGCTCCCGGACTTCCTGGACGAACTGAGATCCGCGACGGAGTCGGCCGCCGAACTGAAAGTGGGGTTGGGGAAGGCGCAGGCGGCGCTGGCAGTGGCTCAAGCGGATGCCGATACGGAAGCGGAAGCCGTACAGCAGGAGACCGAACTCGGCCAGGCGCATTCCACACAGGCCGCTGTGGACGCCGCCGAGGCCGAATTCCGTGCGCTCAAGCGACAGCGGACCGAGTCCCAGAGAGCGATCAAGCTTCTGGAGCAGGGCTTCCCGGCACGACTGGAACGGGCGCGTGTCGCCCTCGACGAGGCAGAGGGAGAGCGGATTCTCGTTCTCGACGTACTGCGGGAGGAACTGGCGACCGGCCTGGAGCGTCTGGTCGCCGGAAGACGGCGCGAAATGGTCCAGGTGTACGAGCGGTGGGAGGAGAAGTACCGGCTTTCCTTCCGTGAGATAGAGCAGCAGCTCTACGGCACGTCGGCGGGTATGGCCCAGAACAACCCCTGGTCCCAAGGGCGAGCTTGGGATTTCACGGCGGACAGTCTGCGGACCGTCTCCGGCCGACAGCAGCTCGCGACCGCCGTTCGCGAGCTGATCGACGCCGAGAAGACAACGGAAGCGGAGCTGGCCAAGCTGGAGTTCGACGGTCTGGCTGCCACGCTCGCACTGCTGGGGCCTGGCGCGGTGGGAGAAAGCCGAGTGAAGCGGCTGCCGCTGCGTGACGTCCTCGTATCGGCACGTACGGGGGTGCCGTCGCGTGCCGGCGTCAGTGACGACGGCATCCCGGTGATTCGTCCGGTCAATCTGACGGAAGCGGGCCTCGACCTCGATCCGTCGCGTCTTCAGCGCCTCGACACCGGGGCAGGCATCGGCGCCCTGCTGGAAGAAGGGGATGTGCTGCTCTCCGCGCCGGCGGTGAACAAGGTCTTCAGAGCCGTGGTGTGGCAAGGGCAACTGGAACGCGCCGCGTTCGGGTCACTCGTCATCTGCCTCAGGCCACGCGCCAGTCTGTTGTCTCCGCACTACCTGACCACATGGTTGGGGCTGCCCCATGCCCAGGACCGGATCTTCGACGTGGGCCGGACATCACAGCGGGACCTCACGGTCCTCAACCCCGGTCGTCTGCTCGATGTGGAGATCGAGCTGCCTGGGCGTAACGAGCAGGAGGAACTCGGTCGCAGACTGGCGGACCTGCACAAGAAGGTGTCTGTACGGCACCGACAGCTCGCGAAGCTACAGCTGATCAGGGAGGCGTTGACGGATGTCCTGACCCGCTGGCTGCCGAGGTGGGGGCACGAAGGAAAGCGACACTTCGTGAAGGTCCGATCACGGTCTGCGCCGGTGCTGGGCATGCCGACCGGGGTTGCCGGGTGAACACATCACGCGAAGCGGCCATATCCTGGAAAGTGCGCTAATCGCGCATATCGGGCGACCGAAGGAAGTGACTGCGATGCGCATGATGCTCAAGGCTCGGCTCGACACCGAGAAGTCCAACGAGGCCATCCGGAACGGCACGCTGGCGAAGCAGATGCAGGCCTCCATGGAGCAGGTGAAGCCGGAGGCCGCGTACTTCACCGCCGACGGCGGGCAGCGCACGTGTTACCTGGTCTTCGACATGCAGGACAGCTCGCAGATGCCCGCCATCGCCGAGCCGTTCTTCCTGGAACTGGGCGCCGAGGTCACGTACACCCCGGTCATGAACGCGGAGGACATGCAGAAGGGCCTCTCGGCACTGGGACACTGAGGCGAAGACCCTCAGCTGAAGACGATCATCGAACCCTGCGCCAGGCTGCGGGTCGTCGCCGCGTGCAGGCCCAGCCAGACGTGCCGTTCACGGGCGAACGGGCTGGGATCGTGGGGCGCCGGGACGGCCGGTTCCTCCAACTCCGTGGGCGCGCGCGGCGCCTCGGGCGGTGCCGGAGGGTTGGCCGGGTCGATGCCGATGGCCGGGGCCACGAACTCCAGTTCCCGCAGCAGGCCTTGGGACGAGCCCAGGGGGCCGCCCCCGGCGAGGAGTTCGTCGCTGGAGAGGGGATGCGGGAAGTCGACGGGGACGTACGCGCCCGCGTGGTCGTAGTGCCAGACCAGGTGCGACTGCTGGGCCGTGCCCTCGAACATCTCCAGGAGCTGTTCGTAGTCGCCGCCCAGCGCGTCCACCGGGGTCACCGCGAGCCCGCACACCTGCAGCAGATAGGCGCGGCGCAGGAAGTGCAGCGCGTCGTAGTCGAAACCCGCGACGGGGGCGACCTCCCCGGTCAGCCCCGGCATGTACTGGTACACCGGAACCGGTGGCAGCCCGGCCTCTCCCAGCACCGCGTTGTACAGCGCGAGTTCCTCGGCGAAGGGGTTGTCGGGCGTGTGGCACAGCACGTCGACGAGCGGGACCAGCCAGAGGTCACAGGCCAAAAGAGAGCTCCTCGGTCATCCGGCACGCACACGCACGGTAGGGATACGTTCGCGTACGGCACACAGTGGTCAGGGAAGCGTAGTCGCTGAACGCGTCTTCGGTCCCCCTTCGTGCAGGTCCCATACCCACACTCCGGCCACCCACCTCCCCGGTCGGCCGACCAGCTTGTCCACCGCCTCCCGCAACTGCTCGTCGTACGGCTGCGGGCGCAGCACCAGCGCGCCCGCGTGCCAGTACGCGAAGTCCCTGCGGGCCTGCGCCTGCCAGTTCTCCCCGATCACCGGGACCTTGCCGGAGTAGCGGACGTCACGCAGGAGGTTGGAGGTGTGGCGGGGGACGGCGCCGTAGATGCCGACGCGGTCCTCGCCGAAGGGGCCGTTGAAGTAGCCGCCGGGCATCCGGAACCCGAAGTCCGCCGTGGTCTGCCAGCGCAGCGCCTCCGCGTTGCCCGGGTCCGGCAGCGGCACCGGCACCAGGGTCTCGCCGGCCGAGGTGTCGACGTAGGACTTCCAGGTGCCGTCCGCGATGAACGCCGGGACCTCGGCGCGTTCCACGGACTTCAGCGGAGCCGGGACGATCGGCAGCAGGGCGAGGGTGACCGCCAGGAAACCGACGTAGCGCGTGCCGAGGGCGGGGGTCGCCGCCAGGCGTTCGCAGGCGATCGCCAGCAGCATGCCCAGCGCCGGGGCGCAGATCATCGCCACCCGGCCCTCGATGACCGACTCGAACAGCGGCTTCTCGGCCAGCAGCGCCCACGGGCCGGGCAGGACGAGGTCCGTCTGCGGGAGGCGGATCTCGGGGCCGAGGGAGAGCACGGCTGCGGCGAAGGCGGTGCCGGCCAGCGCCTTCACCAGGGGGCGCTCCCACAGCCGTACGACGATGCCGAGGGCCAGCAGGACCAGGGGCCAGCCGTAGAAGGCGTTCTGCTCGGTGATGTTGAGGGAGAGCGCGTCCGCGCGGTCGCGGTCGCCCGCGAGGAGGGAGCGTTCGGCGAAGGAGAGGAGCGCGAGCGGGCTGTTGCCGGAGTTCGCGCCGTGCGCGATGTTCCCGTAGCTCTGCGGGCCGAAGAACTGCCAGGAGAGCGGGAAGGTGACGAGCGGGAGGGCCACGACGAGCGCGATGCCGAGGCCCTTCAGCAGCGGGCGCCAGGAGTCGCGCGCCACGTCCCGGCGGACGAGGCCGTAGGCGACGGCGAACAGCAGCATGCCCATGGCGGCGAGGAGGAGGGGCTCCTCGCCGAGGAACACCTGGTAGGCCGCCATCAGGCCGAGGACGATCCCGTCCCGTCGGGTCGCCGCGCCCGTGCACAGGCGCAGTGCCCGGTCGACGATCAGCGGGATCATGAACAGGACGACGAAGTTGGGGTGCGCGTTGGCGTGGCTGACCATCGGCGGCGCGAACGCGGCGAGGGCCGCTCCGGCGAAGGCCGCGCCCCGGTGCCGTACGACCCGTTTGACGATCAGCCAGTACCAGGCGGCGCCCGTGGCGGCGAGGCCCAGCGTCATGACCAGGGCGAGCGAGACCGCCGGGCCGAGGAGGAGCGTGACGGGCGCGAAGGGCACCGACAGGCCCAGCATGACCGTGTTGGCCATCAGGTTCACGCCGTCGGGGAAGCCCTGGAAGGTGGTGAAGAGCGGGTTGCGGAAGTGGACGAGGTTGTCGGCGGTGACCGCGAAGAACCACTCCCACTGGTTCTGGTCCTGGAGGGAGTCGGGGAGGTAGCGGCCGTTCGGATCGATCCAGCGGCCGCCGTAGAGGGCCACCGCCATCAGGAGGAAGCCCAGGACCGCGAGGACGTCGGCCCGGCGGACGGAACGGGCCCGCAGGGCGGCGAGTTCGCCGAGGACCCGGGCGTAGTCGCTGGGGCGGATCTTCGAACCGGGCTGGTGGGACCAGCGGACGGGGACCTCGGCGACGGGCCAGCCGCTGCGGTGGAAGTACCGCAGGATCTCCACGTCGATCCCGAACCCGTCGAGTCGGGACGCGGCGAAGGCCTCGCGGGCACGGTCGCCGTCGAACAGCTTGAAGCCGCACTGGGTGTCGCGGATGCCGGGCACCGCGATGCCGCGTATCAGGAAGTTGCCGGCCCGGCCGAGCGTCTCGCGCAGCCGGTGCTGGTGGCGCTCGATGCTGGCGCCGGGTGCCTCGCGCGAGCCTATCGCCGCCGTGTGGCCGTCGGAGAGCGCCTTGTCGAGCCGCTCCAACTCGTCGATGGGCGCGGAGAGATCGGCGTCCGTGAGCAGGACCCGGCGGCCGTGCGAGGCGAGGACGCCGAGCCGCAGGGCGTGGCCCTTGCCCCGGTTGCGGTCCCCGCCGGAGACCAGCTGCACCCGTGCGTCGCGGGCGGTGACGGCGGCCACGACCTCGGCCGTCGCGTCGGTCGACCCGTCGTCGACGACGATGATCTCCCAGCGGGCGGCGGCCTCGGTGGCCGAGAGATGGGCGATGATCGCGTCCAGCGTGGGGGCGAGGCGGTCCTGCTCGTTGTAGGCGGGGACGACCACGGAGAGGTCGACGCTCAGCTGCCCGCCGCCCGTCTTCGGGGTCGTGCTCATCCGTCCGCCAGTCGTTCCACAAGCGTCAGGGACTGCTCGTCGTAACCGGCGATGATCTCCTGCGCGCTCTGCGCGTCCCGGCGGGTGAGGGCGTCGACGAGATCGGTGTGGTCGGCCCACAGCCGGCCTTTGAGATCGTCCGTCCCCTGGCTGCCCTGACGCAGGTACTGCACCGCGCACACCCAGGACTGCACGCGCAGCCGGTGCAGGAAGGCGGTGAGGTACGGGTTGCCGAACAGGGCGCTCAGCTCACGCCAGAAGCGGAGGTCGTAGCCGATGAGGATGTCCAGGTCCCCGGCGGTCGCGGCCCGCCGCGCCTCCTCGCCGCGCCGTCGCACCCCGGCGAGCGCGGCCGCCGTACGGGGGTCGACCTCGCGGTCGCCGAGCCGCCGGAACATGCCGTCGGTGACCAGGATGCGGGCCTCGACCATGTTCCGGTAGTCCGCCACCGTGTACGCGCGGACCTCGAAGCCACGGTGCTGTACGGCGTCCAGCAGCCCCTGCGCGGACAGATCCACCAGCGCCTCGCGCACGGGCGTCGCCGAGACGCCGTACTGCTCGGCGATCTCCTTGACCGTGAACTCCTGCCCGGGCTTGAGTCTGCCGGCCAGCACCTCGTCACGGAGCGCGTCCGCGAGCTGCTGCCGCAGGGTGCTGCGGGTCACGGCGCCATTGCCGCCGCCGGTGCCGGGCATCGTGGTCTGGGTCCCCCATCCGCGTACGCGTACGCGTCCTGTGCGTGCTCTCTGCGTTCTCTTACGAGTACGAGCACGTCACCTTACGCGTTCGGATTCGGGGGAGGAGTTTTCGCCCTTTCTGCTCGGCACCGCTGGCTTCCCGCGGCCTCACACGGTGTGCTCGTCCGCCACGGACAGCGCCGCGTCCAGGGCGGCGAGGCCCTCCTTCGCCTCGGCCTCCGTGATGGTGCACGGGGGGACGACGTGGGTGCGGTTCATGTTGATGAAGGGCCACAGGCCGGCTGCCTTCGCGGCGGCGCCGAAGGCGAGCATCGGCGCGTTGGCCTCGCCGGTCGCGTTGTAGGGGACGAGCGGTTCGCGGGTCTCCTTGTTCCGCACCAGCTCCAGCGCCCAGAACATGCCGGTGCCGCGCACCTCGCCCACCGAGGGGTGCCGCTCGGCCAGGTCGCGCAGCGCCGGGCCGATGAGGGAGGCGCCGAGGGTGGCGGCGTTCGTGACGACGCCCTCCTCCGCCATGACGCCGATCGTCGCCACGGCGGCGGCGCAGGCCAGGGGGTGGCCGGAGTACGTGAGGCCGCCGGGGTAGGGGCGGCGGGCGAAGGTCTCGGCGATCGCGGAGGAGATGGCGACGCCGCCGAGGGGGACGTAGCCGGAGTTCACGCCCTTGGCGAAGGTCATCAGGTCGGGCACGACGTCGAAGAGGTCCGCGGCGAACCAGGTGCCCGTCCGGCCGAAGCCCGCCATGACCTCGTCGAGGACGAACACGATCCCGTACTTGTCGCACAGTTCCCTGACCCCGGCCAGGTAGCCCGGCGGCGGGACCATGATCCCGGCCGTGCCCGGGACGGTCTCCAGGATGATCGCGGCGATCGTCGACGGCCCCTCGAAGACGATCGTCGTCTCCAGGTGCTCCAGCGCGCGGGCGCACTCCTGCTCCTCCGTCTCCGCGTGGAAGCGGGTGCGGTAGAGGAACGGCGCCCAGAAGTGCACCACACCCGCCGTGCCGGTGTCGGAGGCCCAGCGGCGGGGGTCGCCCGTGAGGTTCACGGCCTGCTGGGTGCCGCCGTGGTACGAGCGGTACGCGGCGAGGACCTTGGGGCGGCCGGTGTGCAGGCGGGCCATGCGGGTGGCGTGCTCGACCGCGTCGGCGCCGCCGTTGGTGAAGAAGATCTTGTCCAGGTCGCCGGGGGTGCGTTCCGCGATGAGCCGGGCGGCCTCGGAGCGGGCCTCGATCGCGAACGCCGGGGCGAAGGTGGTCATCGTGGCGGCCTGCTGCTGGATGGCCGCGACGACCTTCGGGTGCTGGTAGCCGATGTTCGTGTAGACGAGTCCGCTGGTGAAGTCGAGGTAGCGGTTGCCGTCGTAGTCCCAGAAGTAGGAGCCCTCCGCGCCGGCGATGGGGAGGGGGTCGATGAGTTCCTGTGCGGACCAGGAGTGGAAGACGTGTGCGCGGTCCGTGGCCTTCACCTGGGCGCCGGCCTGGGGGTTGGGGCGAGGGGTCATGG